>NZ_JACDWU010000332.1:0-49993 GCF_016464045.1 Pseudoalteromonas sp. bablab_jr011
GGAAGGTCCTGGTGTAATAGCAAGCCCGACATCAGCAGTTACAGAAGTGTCTGGTTTAAGCGTTGGAGAGCATCAATTTACAGTAACAGTAAGCGATGGTGTTGACGCGATGGAGTTAGGTGTTTCAGTAACTGTTACTGCGCAAGAAGTGACGGTACAACCTGAAGTAGAAGCGAAGTCGAGCTCAAGCGGCTCACTTGCATGGCTAACACTTCTAATGGCAGGTTTTGCAGGCTTAAGACGCCGTAAAGCAAAGCGCAGCTAATCACTCCCTAAGTGTGTTATGTGACAAAGGGCCTTCGGGCCCTTTTTTCGTTTGTGTACTCTGCTCAACATAAAAGGATGTGGCCTATATGTCGTGTTTACTTCGCTTTTTAGTCAGGCTGTTTTATTAACGTTTGCAGTTAATTAAAAATGGGGGCAAAAGCCAGATTGTAAAAGGGGGAGATAGGGAAGGTGAGTGTTTATGTTACTCTTTTGTAAGGGAAAATAAGTCATCTTAGAAAGATGGGTTTTTATCTTATAACTAAAAGTAATAAAACGATTGAAAATCCTCTGTAGCAAAATGTACAGAGTATTTCATATTTTTTTCAGTGTGTTAGTTTGAAGTAAGTGAGGGATTAGCCCCGCATTAACATAGTTGTTGAGTGAAAAAATTATACAAAAATGTGTGCAAACGCTATGATCGCACCCAGAAGGGTGGAAACCTGTGGGTTATTAATCGTGTTTAGGCATCATTATAATCATTAATAATGCTATTAAGGTGAATTAAGTTGATGAAAAAATTGCTTGGCTTACTGTGTTGTTTAACGACGTCTATCGCTTATGCGCAGGGAGATGTAAAACAACCACAGTTGATAAAAAAGTCGACAATTCATGCCAGTATTACACTAGGATACGGTGGTATAGAGAACCCTGTTCTTGGTGCGGATAACGTCACGTCTCCTGTTTTACCAAGCGTGGCTTATTATGGTGATGATTGGTACTTCGACGACTTTTCGCTTGGTTACAGCTTAATCGAAACCCCAGATTTCTATGTCGATTTACTCGGCCGCTTTAACGATGATGGTTTCTTTTTTGAGTTGGATGGTATCGATAAACTGTATGCCACGGGTGTTATTAGAACAGGCACTGATAGACCAACAAGACCCTCAGCTTCACCAATAAACCTGACCCCCATTGAACGTGATTTATCGTATATGGCAGGGGTAGCCTCAGCGGTAAACGTGTACGACTCTGTGTGGTTAAGTGCTGCATATTTTCACGATGTAACGCATGTACATGACGGTTATGAATTACTTTTGACTGGCTCTCGTGAATTTAAATTGTTTTCGGGTATCGCGGGTATAGAGGCCGGCGCGACCTATAAGAATGAAGAATTAATCGATTATTACTACACCGTATTACCATCAGAAAGTGTGGTTCGCTTACCTAAATATGATTTAGAGAGTGCGGTTAATTATCACTTAAAAGTAAGTTATGTATACCCACTGAGTGACAGTTTTAGTATCGACTTTAAGCTTAAACACACGTGGCTTGATAGCCATTTGGCACGTTCACACATGATCGAAAAAAATGGTTACTTTTCGGGTTTTGCTGGAATTACTTACCACTTTTAGGCCAGCGTATTGCAATTTCAGCCCCACCGGTGTCTGTGTTGTTTGCAAGTGTTATGACCCCACCATGCCAGCTGGCAATGCGATGCACAATGTAGAGCCCTAACCCATAGCCGCTTGCGAGTTTATCCCCTTCACCTTGTTTAAAAGGCTCTATGAGTGCGTCAGCATTTATAGGCAGTCCGGGCCCGTCATCAGTCACACTAATGGTATAAAAATCACTTTCTTCCGCGCTGTGTATTAAAATGGTGTGTTTTGCGTACTTAGTGGCATTAATCAGCAAGTTTTGAACGGCAATGGCCATAAAGCTTGCTTCGCAATAGGCATTTACTACGTCTAATTTAACGCTAAACTTAAGCTCTTTGTAGAGTTCAAATTTGTGGATCTCAGTCTCAATCAACCTTGTCAGGTTGGTTTTCTCTTGATTAAAGACACTTTGTTGATGCTCTAATCGTGCAAATGACAAATATTGTTCAAGGCGTAATTCAATTTCATCGATATCGCGTTCTATTTGAATACTTTCTTCTGTTTCACATTCAGAAATCGACAGTGCAAAGCGCATTCGCGAGAGTGGGGTACGAATCTCATGGGAAATAATGCGTGATAAATCATTATGAAGTTGTACAAACTGTGTGATGCGATCAGACATATGAGTAAAGGTATTTGCTAAAGGCGCAATGGAGGAGTTTGGTTTGATATCCAGCTCAATACGTTGCGGCTTTTTACTGAAACGGTATGCGGCACGTTGCAATAACCCCAAATCACGAAATACAGGGCGAATAAAGGCTAAGATCATGGCTGCAAGCAAAATGTAAAATGCAAAAAAAGCGAGCCAGTCATTTTTACTTTGTGAAATAAGCGTAATAGGGCCGACTCTTTGTATTGCGCCATTATCGCTCTTCAAATAAACAAATTGTTGGCCGTTTTCATTGACACTGATAATGCCATCTCTGTCGAATGATGCCTGTAAAGAGTCAGGTAAAATTAACTCATTTTGATTAAATGCGTTAATACGCGTGTCTTTATGTTGAGCGATGAGTGCTAATTCATCCACACTGAGTTGAATACTAGGGGTTTGCTCTAAGAAAAACTGATTATAGAGTTGGCCAAATGCAAGCACTAAGGCAATTAAACTTACGGTGATGATTAAATAAAGTTTAAAAAACTGCTGCTTCATATTTCTGAAATATCCAAGCTGTATCCTTTACCTCGCACAGACTTGATATCTAAAGATTCTTTATGATCTTTAATGGTTTCTTTTAGTTTTTTCCTGAGTCGACTGATTTTTAAATCGATAGCACGGTCAAGACCGTCGTACTCACGACCGATAATATGTTTGAACAAGACTTCACGTGAAACGGGTTGCGGTGAGTTTTTGGCAAGGTAGGCAATAATTTCAAATTCACTGTCGTTCAGGTTAAGCGCTGTGTTATGGAAAAAGATATCTCTTTTTTTATTATCGATGCGCAAAATATCGTTTTGCTTAGAAAAGTTATCTTGGCCAACAGAGTGGGTAATAATGGTTTTAATTTTGGCCAGTAGTAATTCAGGTTTGATTGGTTTTAAAAGATAGTCATAGGCGCCCAAATCTAACCCTTTAATTTGTGATTGCACTGAATCTAAGGCGGTTAAAAAGATCACCGGACAGCTGAACTTTTCTTTCAGCTGCGAAATTAGTTCAAAACCATTACCATCTGGGAGCATTATGTCGCAGATAATAAGTGATGGAATAAAGGTAATTTCGCTTTGGCGATATGCCTTTGCAGTATTAAAAACATCAATTGTGTAGCCATGCTTCAATAAATACGTTTGAATTAAGCTAGCTAGCTTTACATCATCTTCAATCAAAAAAATATGGTGCATTATAAACTCCAGCCAAAACGCCGTTTAATACGATAATCTTTAGCTTCATAGTTTGCTATTGAAAGTAATTGTTGTTGAACAACTTCATTGTTTATCGGATTTATTAGTTTAACAGTCAGCGGGTGCTCGGTTTTTATTATAAATTTTTCAATAATTAAGCCGTTTTGTGTATAGCACTGTGTGTACTGTGGGCGTTGTGTTACCTCTAAGCAAAGTTCTTTAAATGGGGCTAACCTAAAGTGAACTTGAATATTAAATTCACATACTTTTTGTTTTGTATCTGTTACACACACAATGGGTGATACTTTAAAAAAAGGCTGGTCTGTACTTTCATCGGCCAGCAAATTTGCTGAAAAGCACAAACATAAAAACAGTAATGACCAGCTTAATCGGTTTATCATTTAACCAAGCCCCTGTTTTCTAAAAGTCTTTTTTTCAAAGTAATTTTAACCATTGAACGCTGGTGTAACGTACCTATCTCAATATGAGAGCTCATTTTTATGCCGCTTATTATAATTATGATTATGCAGCCTATGAGTGGCAATTACACGATAAAAAACGTGTTCATCATACCTTATTTACCGTTCCCGCCACAAATAGCACTAAGAACTGCCAGCGCTTTCAGACCTATTTGTGTTATTGTCGCCACTTCTAAGTTAGCGCCTTGTTTTAAAATAGAATCTGAATTTATATTTAGTTAAAATTAATAACTTTTCATTACGCTCTGGCGCTGCTTTAGTGTTCACTATTGTTGTTCATTTGTTAACTGTTGCGTACAAATTGATACAAAGTTCATTTTAGATATAAAAACCAACATTTTAGTAATTGTAGCTAAACTCTCGCTGAGCGTGTGACTTATATTTAACAGATTCGACCTCTCCTATAAATTTTTCTGGTAGTATAGGCAGGTTATAAGCAGTTTAAGCAGTGAACAATTATGTTAAGTCCATTTTATCAGCAACATGCTGATTACGTCTCTATTACTCGTGAGCAAGGTTGTCGTTTTGCTAAGTCCGTGGCAGATGACTTTAATCCGTTACACGACAAAGATGCCAAAAAGTTTTGTGTACCTGGCGATTTACTTTTTTCGCTTGTACTCAGCCGTTACGGGATCAGCGAAAAGATGGAATTCACTTTTGCTGGTATGGTTGATGAGACATCAAAGCTCTCTTTTCCAGAAGGCGCCGATGAATTTGATATCACTGATGGCGATAAAGTAATGCTTAAAGTGAAACGTGAGGGTGCGGTCAGTCAATGTCCAGATTTGATCAATAGCTTAATTAAAAACTACGTTGAGTTTTCTGGTACCACTTTCCCGCATGTGATCATTCCATTAATGGGTAAGCAAGATGTAATGATCAATCCAGCACGACCTATGGTTATCTATGAGTCAATGCTCATTAATTTAGACCGACTTGATATTACGTCACCAGCGCTGCAATTCGCGGAGCCTGATTTCACTTATACAGGTAAGCGAGGAAAAATCACCTTACGTTTCGATTTATTAGAAAAGGGTGAAAAAGTCGGGTCAGGCGAAAAGCACATGGTGGTGTCAGGTATTCGTGAATACTGCCAAGCAACCGTGGATGATCTGATTGCGTTTTATAATCAACGCAAAGAAACACTTAAACCTGCATAACGGCAACGCTTGTAAGAAAAGGCGCTTTAGCGCCTTTTTTGTTTTTAGTGTTGCGCGTACAATAGACGTTTTACAGTAATTGTGCACCCTATCATGTCAGTAACCAGCTTTTCAGAGTTAAACCTTGCGCCTGAACTCCTTTCAGCATTGCAAGCAGAGAATTATCACACCCCAACGGCTATTCAAAGCCAAACTATCCCGCTTATTTTAGCCGGGGTTGATGTTATGGGAAGTGCACAAACAGGCACGGGTAAAACAGCTGCCTTTGTATTACCACTGCTTGATAACTTATTGCGTGAAGAGCCGCTGCCCGAGGCTGTAAAAGTTTTAATCCTGACACCAACGCGAGAGCTTGCACAGCAAGTATTTGCCAGTGTTGAGCGTTATGCAGCTAATACACCTATTAAAGCCGCGCTTGCTTATGGCGGCGCCAGTATTGGCCCACAAATTAAAGCCATTAAAGGTGCGCAAGTTGTGGTGGCTACACCAGGACGATTACTTGATCATGTGATTAAAGGGAGCATTAAATTATCTGCCATTAGTGCCCTTGTTTTTGATGAAGCAGATCGCATGCTTGATATGGGGTTCATTGATGAAATAAAGCGTATTCTTCGTCATGTTCCAAAACAGCGCCAAACCTTACTCTTTTCAGCCACATTTGATGACAGCATTTTTGAGCTAAGTAAACAGTTGTTGAATGATCCTAAGTTAGTTGAGGTTGATAAACGCAATTCGGCTGCTGTTGAAGTTGAGCAGATTGTGTATGCGGTTGATGAGGATCGTAAACGCGAACTCGTTTCACATATGATCGGCATGAAAAATTGGCAACAAGTACTTATATTCACCCGCACTAAACAAACGGCCGATAGTCTGGCAAAAGAAATGTGTAAGGATGGCTTAAAAACAGAGTCTATTCACGGCGATAAAAGCCAAGGGGCGCGAGACAAAGCGCTGCAAAATTTTAAAACGGGTGTCACTCGAGTACTTGTCGCTACAGATGTTGCGGCGCGTGGCCTTGATATCGCCTCATTAAAGTATGTGATTAACTACGAACTACCTTATGTTGCAGAGGACTATGTTCACCGTATAGGGCGGACAGGACGAGCAGGTGAAACTGGGTTGGCCATGTCATTAGTGAGTATTGATGAGCAATGGTTACTGGATGAAATTGATGTTTTATTAGATACACGCTTAACACCACAATGGCTGCCAGGGTACGAGCCTGATTTAACAAAAGAGCCAAAACAAGTCCGAAAAAACACGAATAAGGCACGACGCTCTCGTGACAAAAAACGTATATTAGGGCAAAAAAATCCTAGGCGCCGATAGATTAAGCTGTATCAGTGCTAATTTAAGGGAGCCTAAATTAGCACTAATCAACACGCTAATAGCATAAAGTCGTGTGTACATTAGCTTGGTGAACAAAAGCGTTTAATGAACTGTTATGCTTACCCGCATTTTCTTTGCTAGCGACCACGTTTTCTTGTTTTAAAATCGCTGTTAATTAAACGTATTGGTATAAACGCGCACATTATTTAAGCGATTTGTTTTTCGGCTAGGTTTAATTCCATGGTTGCTTTAAGTAAGCGGTAAAGATTAATTGACGCATCAATTTCTTCTTTACGGTTTGTTAAGCTCTCAATATTTAAACCAAGTGGCACCGCTAAATGTGCGCAGCTTTGTAATATGAGGTCAAGATTTTCACGGCAAATGCGTACTGACTCACTCAATGGATTTGCAGAATCAAGCATGCGCCATTTTGTTGCCTCCGGTACAGAGATACCCAGCCACTCCATAAAATCTAACGTTTTCTCACCACCACAGGGTGTAAACGTTAAAATTATACGCTTAGGTGCGATGCCTAACGCTTTGCAGCTACGTGCATAGCTAGTGATTAAATCAATGGTTGCTTGTGCGTTGTAGACGGCTTGTGAAATAAAAAACTTACAACCTTGCTCTGTTTTTTCTAATAGACGGTCATGCTCGTTACGTTTGCTTGCATGGCGTTCAGCAATAGTCACACCGCCAAGAAACACATCATTGTCTTGCTTAGCAAGGGTGTTATAAGCATCAGGTAAACTTAGTTTGATATCACCATGCGAAGATGGGCTGCCTACCAAGACTAGATTTTTTAAATCAAACTCATTACGTGTTTCGTGTAGCCAATCGGTAAATTCAGCTTCACTGCGCTGGGCAACACTTTTGTAGGTAATAACATCTAAATGAGACAGGCTACGCAACAAATGGCTGTACTCACGTGGGTCTACGGTTTCTTTAAATGGAAACGGACGCGGCTTTTCTGTACGGCTGCTTTCATCTTGAATGTCGTAGATAATGACACCATCGTATTCAATTTCATGAAGGCGACCCAATAATTTTTGTGCAATGGTTTCAAGCATGGCTTTATCAGTGCCTGATTTAGGCGGTGTGGTACCAATCAGGTATACACCCTGATTGGTGTCTTCAATTTTCTCTTGTAGTGATAAAGCCATAATCCTCATTCCAGCTCGTGCCTGCGTCTATGGGAAATAATATAGCAGCCATTTAGACGTCTAGATAGATTTTTCTGTTGAAAGTTTTTCAATGAGCATGAATTTAATTCAAGTTGGTGGTGGGGTGTTATCTTAAATTGACACACCTGTTTACATTAATTGTGCCCTTGACCCTCATATTTTCCAGTACTTTCATGCATAATCAAACACAACTGATTATGAGAAAAATAACTAACAAGTAAAATTAAAGGATCATTATGAAATTTAGATTATTAGCGACCAGTGTTGCTGTAACGCTTGCTCTTAGCGGGTGTGCGACGAATTCACAATCAAATATGGTTAAAGAAGTCGAAATAGAACAGGTTGTCAGCCAAGAAGATAACCGTGTATTTAGCCAAGATTACGTTTTAGAAGAACTAGAAAATGGTCTTCGTGTCATGGTGGTAAAAACGGATTACCCCGATGTTGTTTCATTACAAATTCCCGTGTCGGTAGGTTCTCGTAACGAAGTAGAAGAAGGCAAAACGGGCTTTGCTCACTTTTTTGAGCACATGATGTTTAAAGGCTCAGAAAAATTCCCACAAGACGTGTATTCAGATATTTTAAAAAACTCGGGTGTTGATAACCGCGCGTATACTACTAATGATTACACCAACTATCATTTAAACTTCTCAAAAGAGCACCTTGATAAAGTGCTTGAAATTGAAGCTGATATCTTTCAAAACCTCACGTACAGCGAAGAACAGTTCCGTACAGAAGCCTTAACAGTGAAAGGTGAGTACTTAAAAAATAATGCCAGTCCAATTCGTAAATTGCTTTCAGCAGTGCGTAACGAAGCATTTGAGAAACATACTTATAAACACACCACGATGGGCTTTTTTGAAGACATTGAAGCCATGCCAGATCAAATGGCTTACGGGAAAGAGTTTTTCGCAAAATTTTATAAACCAGAATATGTATCGTTGGTCATTGTTGGTGATGTCGACCCTCAAGAAACCATGGCAATGGTGAAAAAACATTGGGGTAACTGGAAAAAAGGTGATTACCAAGCAGATATTCCAGTAGAGCCAAAGCAACAAGCGCCAAAATATATACATGAGCAAAATGACGGTTTACCAGGCCATTGGTTGCTTGTATCGTATAAAGGCACTGCGTGGGATCCAACGCAAAAAGATCGCGCCGCACTTGATTTAATCTCACAGCTTTATTTCTCAAATAACTCAGCGCTTTATCAAGAATTGGTGGTTGATAAGCAAATCGCAAGTCAAATGTTCACTTATAATCCTGATACAAAAGATCCGGGGTTATTGCATGTCTTTGTAAAAGTAGAAAACGAAGCCGATCTTGCAAA
Organism: Pseudoalteromonas sp. bablab_jr011; assembly: GCF_016464045.1. Lineage (NCBI taxonomy): Bacteria > Pseudomonadati > Pseudomonadota > Gammaproteobacteria > Alteromonadales > Pseudoalteromonadaceae > Pseudoalteromonas > Pseudoalteromonas sp. bablab_jr011. The sequence goes on from NZ_JACDWU010000332.1 coordinate 8,962, forward strand.
AGCACGTGATGCCATTAACCGCACATATGTACAAGCACGCACTGAGCTTGTTGATGCCCAAAAACTGGCAGACTTAAAATCAAATTTAAAATACAGCTTTATCAATGGGCTTGATTCATCGCAATCAATCGCCTCGACACTTGCAAGCTACATGCATTTTGAGCGTGATCCAGAGGTAATCAATCAGCTCTATGCGACTGCCGATAGCATCACCCCAGAAGACATTAAAGCGATAGCGAATAAATACTTTGTTGATTCAAGCCGAACTACAGTGACGATGTCGGCTTTAGATAACGTGGCAGGATTTGAGCAAGAAGTTGACCTAAACGCAGCCGTTGCAAGTACAGAGCAAGCGCCAACAGAGCGTCATTTTAAAGTGCTCGATAAAACCAACAGTTCACCATTGGTTGATGTTAACTGGTTATTTAATACCGGTGCCGCGGCCGATCCAGCAGGTAAAAAAGGCGTCGCCGCATTAACGGCAGCCATGCTTGCGAAAGGTGGCTCAGAAACGATGAGCTATAAAGACATTCAAAAAGCGTTATACCCACTCGCGGGTAGCTTTGGGTATCAAATCGATAAAGAGATGATTTCGTTGCGCGGTCGTGTACACAAAGACAATGCGACACAGTGGTATGCGCTTGTGAGTGAACAATTACTCAACCCAGGTTTTAGAGAAGATGACTTCAAACGCCTGAAAAAAGAGCTTATCGATAGCATTAAAGCGGGGCTTAAAGCATCAAACGATGAAGAGCTCGGTAAAGAAGTGCTTTATCATCAACTGTATAAAGGCCACCCATACGAAAGCTATAACTATGGTGACTTATCTGATCTGGAAGCATTGACGCTTGATGATGTAAAAGCGTTTTACGACAAGCAATTCACACAATCAAAACTAACCGTAGGTTTAATTGGTGCGATTCCAAGCGATGTAAAATCGGCGATGCTAAAAGATTTAACATCGCTGCCAGAAGGCAAAGAAAGCCGTTTAGTCATTCCCGATGCGCCAGCACTGAGTGGTCACCATGCCACCATTGTTGAAAAGTCGGCGCAATCAACAGCCGTGTCATTTGGTTTCCCAATAGAGACGATTCGTAGTAGTGAAGATTGGACTGCATTATGGCTAGTGCGTTCATACTTTGGCGAGCACAGAAGTTCGAATAGCTTCTTGTATCAGCGTATTCGTCAAACCCGTGGTATGAACTATGGTGACTATGCGTACATTGAATACTTCCCACGTGGTATGTTCCAAACTAAGCCTGATGCGAACTTAGGCCGCTCTGAGCAAATTTTCCAAGTATGGCTGCGTCCATTGCGCTCTAATAACGATGCGCACTTTGCAACCCGTACCGCGTTATTCGAGTTAGATAAGCTTATTAAAAACGGCATCAGCAAAGAAGATTTTGAAGCAACGCGCAACTTCTTAATTAACTTTGTGCCACAAATGGTTGCAAGCCAAGACCGCCAACTAGGCTACGCGCTAGATAGTGAGTTTTATAATACAGAGAGCTTTGTTGACTATGTACGTGGCAAGCTTGAAAAGCTAACACTTGAGGATGTGAACCGTGTTATTCGCGAGAATCTGCAAACCGACAATATTCACTATGTGTTTATTACAGGTGACGGTAAAGACATGCAAAAGCGCTTAGCGTCAGAGCAAACATCGCCTATGGTTTATAACGCAGAAAAACCAGCAGGACTTGTCGCGGAAGACAACGTGATTGCTGATTATAAGCTCGCTATTCCAGCGAAAAATATATCAGTCGTTGATGTAGAAAAGGTGTTTCAATAACACACAATAGAGTGCTCCTTTAGGGGCACTCTTCTTTATTTGTTTGCGGGTAGTGATCAGCAACAACAAGTTTGTTGCGGCCAGTATCCTTCGCTTGATAAAGTGCATTATCAGCCATTTCGATCAATTGCATGGCATTATCAGCGACGTTTGGCACAAGTGTTGCCAAACCAATACTGACTGTTAAAGGGTGGCCAGCCAGTTCGGGGAGCTTTAATGCTGTAAGCTCGGCCATAAAACGCGTTAATAGCATTTGAGCCTGTAAACAGTGAGTATTTCCCAACACTAATATAAATTCTTCGCCACCGTATCTTGCACATAAATCGCCAGGTCTACGCGCGAAGTCGGGCAGTATTTTTGCGACTTCTTTTAGGCAAGTGTCACCAACGACATGGCCAAAGTTATCATTGAGAAGTTTGAAGTTATCTAAATCAATCATCGCCAGCGATATGGGAAGTTTGAGTCGCATGCAGCGGCTCCACTCTTGCTCATAAAAGTCATCAAAATGACGTCGATTAGCAATTTGTGTCAGACCATCAATGTGCGCTAACTCTTGAACTTGCTGTTCAGCAAGTTTTCGTTCAGTGATGTTTAAATGACTAATCACCACGAAACGCTGCGCATTATACTCCAGTGGCACAGCACGCATCATAAACCAGCGTTTTTCGATGTCGCTATGACAAGGGTACTCTAAGTAAAATTCAGGTTCTTGATTATTGATGACTTTATTGAGACCTGCTAAGGCTTTTATTCCAAAATCATCGCCTTGTATTGCGGCTGACTTGCAGATAGCTAAGTAATTTTGTTTCTGCCATTGAATATCACAGTCACAGTTATTCTCATCGCCAAACGTTTGCCAACTGCGATTAACAAATATGATATCGCCCAGCTCATTGATAACAACGATATGCTCTGAGATGGTATCAAGTATTAATTTCAAAAATTCTTTTGATTCAACCACATTGGTTCCTGACCATGACTACTCAATTAAGATTAGCAATAAATGCTGAGTTTTCACTGTTGTTGATGTAAAAAATAATCCGAAGCACTTAATTTATTGCGCAGTTCATTTTACTGCATTGTGAAGGTGTTACAACAGGGAATAAGTCGATACTTCAAACAACAGTGAAACAGGTTACTCATATTTTTAAGTAACCTGTTTTACGTAATAGAGAGGCTGTTGAGTCGGTTTTAAGGTTTTGCTATTTAGTTTTCTGCCGGAATCACACCAAGGCTCAACTCTGACAGTCAATCTATTTGTTATAACAATGCGCCAACTTTCACACCGATAGCTAACAACAAAGCTGCTGCAATAAAGGCGATGAGTACTACGTGACCACGCTGTTCTTTTTTCATCGTTTACTCCTAAAAAATAACAAATACTGTTGCCATACCCAATGCAAAACTAACACACGATGAAGCTGCAACAATTGCGGCCAAGTTTTGCTTCGATACTGCTTTTGCTTCGCTTTCAATGGCTGGTTCATCGTCTAGTTTGATAAGCTCACCTTGGCGTACTTCAAATACCGCACATAGGCTCATGGTGGTTTCTTTTGATGCCGCACCTTCTTTTTCAACGCGTTGAATGGTTCGTAGGCTCACATCACAGGCGTCGGCCAACTGCTGTTGTGTCCAGTCGAACTTAAGCCTTAATGTTTTAATTGTATTAGGGTTTAATTGCATCACTTACTTCCCAATAAACGGCTCGATAAGTGTGATAAAGGCAAAACCAAAAATAGCCCCCCCAATAAAGCAACCTAAGGTAACCATAGCAACTTGTTTTGGGTTATCAGTCAGTGCGGTTTGCGTGCTTTGCTTTACCAATTTGCCAGCTTTAAAAAACGAACATTCAAGCTTGCCTGTTAGCATATTTTGCATCTTAAATTCGACTGCATACGCATTATCTTGGTAGTTAAAGTCGTGACGACTTTTAAAGCCGAAGCTGCGCTTTTCACTAACCAATTCATCGTTTACATATATTTCTTCTTTGCCGCTCATAATGTGACCAAAGCATGCGATTTGGTTATCACCATCTTGAAAGTAAAGTTTATAACCTAGTTTATGTGAGTTTAGTACGTCGTTTTTCATCATCGTTTCCTTGTTAAGTTGATGATGTAAATTTAATGATTATTTTTGTTTTTTACGCCGTCAGCGATACGCCAGTCCCTATTTTGGCATATGACAGCCAAGATGTCATATTGGTTTTGTTATTGAAATATAAGCGAATTATTTTAAGTGGTTCGATTGATGTTGTATCGGTCACTGTCGTATTGGCTTGCACTAAAATAACCGTTTGATAACAAAAAAGTAGCGATGACACTCTGGTTATTAGATATAACCAGAACAAATAAACAACGGGTTAGTACATCTTGCTACAAATCCGTTAAACTTAGGGCATAGCAGTTAGGTACAACCAGAAAGGCAAAAATATGCGTCATGAAATTTGGCAACAGCTTCGCGAAGAAGCAAACGAAGTCGTTACTCGCGAACCATTATTAGCAAGTCATGTTTACTCGTGTGTGTTAAATCATGAGTGTTTGGGGTCGGCGCTGAGTTTTATTGTTGCTAATAAGCTGGCAGATGCCGTCGTGTCAGCATTTACTATTCGTGAATTATTTGACCAAGCCTTTGTAAAATGTGACTTAATGCTAACGCATGTGGCCCATGACATAAAAGCTGTTAAAGATCGTGACCCCGCAGCCGATAGTTATTTAACTGTGATACTTAACTTAAAGGGCTTCCATGCAATACAAGCACACCGACTCGCACATTGTTTATGGCTGCAAAACAGAAAAGAGCTTGCTCGCTTTATTCAAAGTAGAACCTCAGAAGTATTTGGCGTTGATATCCATCCTGCTTGTAAAGTCGGTCATGGTATTATGTTTGACCATGCAACTGGGATTGTAATTGGTGAAACCGCGGTTATCGAAGATAACGTATCGATTCTACAGTCTGTGACATTAGGCGGTACGGGTAATGAGCAAGGCGATCGCCATCCTAAAATTCGCGCAGGCGTTTTAATTGGCGCGGGTGCAAAAGTACTTGGTAATATAGAAGTCGGTGAGGGTGCGCGTATTGGCGCAAACTCTGTGGTATTGAGTCCTGTTCCTGCCCATACAACGGTGGTTGGGGTGCCAGCTAAAGTAGTCGGTAAACCAAACTGCCCATGCCCCGCAGAAAGCATGAATCAAAACTTTTTAGATGATAGTGCAGCCACCCCTAGCAATGAATCGCATACGAGTGCTATGTTGTAATTTCAATTACATTGTTATTTAAAGGGCAACGGAAGTGTCTAAATTATCTTTAGGGTTAGTCGTTGCAGCGTCTTTTTTATGTGGCGCTGCTGCGATGTCGTTCTATCAATCTTTTTCTGCTACAACAACGTCTGACATTGAGCCAGCAGCGCCGAGTGTTGCTGGTTATGAACCGCATGAAACTTCATCTGTGAGCATTAAAAAACCTGAAACCATGAGCGCTCAAAATGAGCCACTCAACAAGGCGCCTATAGAATCCGCTACGGCAACTGAGCTTGTGCAACAAATTGAAGAGTTACAGCAGCAAGTGGTAAATCAGCAAACAATTATAGCCAGTTACAAAGCGGCGGTTGTCTCACCTCAACAGATTAATTCGCGTACCGAAGCATTGCACAGTTTATTAGAAGAGCAGGCGCGTGATGAAGCATGGGCGTATCAAACAGAAACGGCCATGGCAGACTTTCTCATCATGGCCGATTTACCTGTACAGCCAGATATGACTGTTGCCAACTGTAAAACCTCCGTCTGTGAATTTAAATTGCAACAGCCTGAAGGGGTTGATTCACTTCCTGCACATTATTGGCGAAATATCAGCGATAAGTTGATGGAGCAAGGCTGGTGGAAGCAGTTTAAATACTCTTCTTCCACATCAAGCGACGATACTCTGAGCATCATTGTTAGTACTGAACAGTAAATAACGCACAGCTAGATCACGTTTGATTTTAATTGGCCGTCCGCTAGTTCAGTTATCAATAATTCCCCTGATTTGATATCAGCCACTGACTTCACAACGTGACCGTGCTCATTTTTAGTGATGCTGTAGCCACGTGCTAGCACGCTTAGCGGACTCACCGAGTCTAAACGGCTTGCTTGCAGTGAAAGGGTGTTACGAGAGATTGAGAGCTGTTGTTGCATAGCTTGCGTTAAACGGCCATGTAATTGCACTAATTGATGTTCGCTTCTGGCCAGCTGCTTTTCAGGTGAACGCTGCATTAAACGCGGTGTTAAGTTTGCAAGAACGCGCTCATAATGCTGAATTTTACCGTTAATAGCGCTGTGCAATGCGAGGGTTAACTCATCTAATTTTTGAGTTTGCTGGTTTAATTGGTTACGCGGATGACACAGCTGCAAACGATGTTCAAACTGTGTCGCAGTGCTGCGTTTAACAGACAGTGTATGTTTAAATGCATGGTGTAAATGCTTCACTAACTGACTGACTTTATTGTGTAGCTCCTGCGTGTTAGGACTAACAAGCTCGGCAGCGGCAGAAGGTGTAGCGGCACGTACATCGGCTACATAATCACTGATTGTGGTGTCGACCTCATGCCCAACTGCGCTGACAATGGGTAATTCACTGGCAAATATAGCGCGGGCGAGTTGTTCATTGTTAAAGCACCATAGATCTTCTAATGAGCCACCGCCACGACCGAGTATTAATACATCAACTTCATGTCGTTGGTTAGCAATATTAATTTTTTCAATAAGTTGGCTGTGGGCATCAGCCCCTTGCACCATGGCAGGGTAAATCACAACTTCAAGCTGCGGTGCGCGACGCTTTAAAACGGTTAAAATATCGCGGATGGCAGCCCCGGTCGCAGAGGTAATGACACCAACGCGGTTTATCGTAGTGGGGAGGGGCTTTTTATGTGCAGAACTAAAAAGGCCTTCAGCGGCAAGGCGCATTTTCAGTGCATCGAATTCTTGTTTTAGTAACCCTTCACCAGCCGGCGCCATATGCTCAACAATGAGTTGATAATCACCGCGCGGTTCGTACAATGAAACCCGAGCACGCACTGTGACTTGCGCGCCATTTGTTGGGCGAAAAGTCTGTCCACGGTTATTGCCTCGCCACATAGCCGCTTTCACTTGAGCTCTGTCGTCTTTTAAAGTGAAATACCAATGGCCTGAAGCCGGGGCAATAAAATTAGAAATCTCGCCCGTTAACACAAGTGATGAAAAGCCTTGCTCTAAAACATGGCGAATTTCCTTATTTAGGCGCGAGACCGTATAAATAGGCTGTGTTGAGTGCGTTAAAGCCATTTAAAACCCCAATAAAATAAACTGCGTCTACTTTATCATAAATAAATGCGGAATTTTATTTACTCATGCGCATAACGCTGATAAAATTTGGCCGCAATTCCTTATACTCAGATCCACATGTGAGAAGTTGCCAAAATGCTTAGAATTGCTAAAGAAGCTCTTACCTTTGACGACGTACTTTTAGTACCAGGTCATTCTACTGTTTTGCCACACACGGCAAATATTTCAACTCGCTTAACGCGTGGTATCAAACTTAACTTGCCGCTAGTTTCAGCATCTATGGATACTGTAACAGAAGCTCGCTTGGCGATTGCGCTAGCGCAAGAAGGCGGTTTAGGTTTTATCCACAAAAACATGACAATCGAAGAGCAAGCTAAAAACGTACGTAAAGTAAAAACGTACGAGGCAGGTATTGTTTCTTTCCCTGTTACTGTGACTGCGGATCTAACAATTGCTGATGCTATCGCGCTTTCAGAAGAAAAAGGTTTTTCAGGTTTCCCTGTAACCGACGCTGACAATAACCTTGTAGGTATTGTTACAAGCCGTGATATGCGTTTTGAAACTAAACTTGAGCAGCCTGTTTCTACAGTGATGACGAAAAAAGAATCGTTAGTGACTGTAAAAGAAGGTGCAGACCGCGATGAAATTTTAGGTCTCATGCACGAGCACCGTATCGAAAAAATTCTTGTAGTTGATGATGCATTTAAACTGAAAGGCATGATCACTGTAAAAGATTATCAAAAAGCACAAGACAAACCTCACGCATGTAAAGACGAACAAGGTCGTTTACGTGTAGGCGCTGCTGTAGGTGTTGGCCCAGGTACTGATGAGCGTATCGCTGCCCTTGTTGAAGCGGGTGTTGACGTATTACTTATCGATACTTCTCATGGTCACTCACAAGGTGTTATCGACCGTGTTGCACAAACTCGTCAAACATACCCAGATTTACAAATCGTAGCGGGTAACGTTGCGACAGCTGAAGGTGCAATTGCCCTTGCTGATGCGGGTGTTGATGCCGTTAAAGTGGGCATTGGTCCAGGCTCTATCTGTACTACACGTATCGTTACAGGATGTGGTGTACCACAAATCACCGCTATTTCAGATGCAGTTGAAGGCTTAAAAGGCCGTGACATTCCTGTTATTGCTGACGGTGGTATTCGTTTCTCTGGCGATATCGTAAAAGCACTGGTTGCGGGTGCATCATGTGTCATGGTGGGTTCAATGCTCGCGGGTACAGAAGAAGCACCAGGTGAAGTTGAGCTATATCAAGGCCGTTACTACAAGTCATACCGTGGTATGGGTAGCCTTGGTGCGATGAACCAAAAAGAAGGTTCATCAGACCGTTACTTCCAGAAATCGAACGAAGCAGACAAGCTTGTTCCTGAAGGTATCGAAGGCCGTGTTGCTTATAAAGGACCTATTGCGACAATCATTCACCAACAAGTGGGTGGTCTTCGCAGTGCAATGGGCTTAACTGGCTGTGCGACAATTGAAGAGTTAAATACTAAACCTCAGTTTGTCCGTGTAACGTCGGCTGGTATGGGTGAATCACATGTTCACGATGTGCAAATCACCAAAGAAGCGCCAAACTACCGTTTAGGTTAATAACCGTAACGTATTGAAATTACATGGGCTAGCATATGCTAGCCCTTATTTATTTTTCATCTCCCCTGTGGGAGAGCAGTTCCTGACTAACGAGATACTCCATGAGCAAAGACATTCACGATTCACGAATTCTCATTTTAGATTTTGGTTCGCAATACACGCAATTAATCGCACGTCGTATACGTGAAATTGGTGTTTACTGTGAGCTGTGGGCTTGGGATGTAACAGAAGAGCAAATCCGCGAGTTTAACCCACAAGGTATTATCTTGTCGGGTGGCCCTGAGTCAACAACGCTTGATAACAGCCCACGTGCTCCAGAGTATGTATTTAATGCAGGCGTGCCTGTACTTGGTATTTGTTACGGCATGCAAACAATGGCAATGCAACTTGGCGGAAGTGTACACAGCTCTGATAAGAAAGAGTTCGGTTATGCGCAAGTTGAAAAAGTAGGCAACTGTGCGTTATTCGATGCTATTGAAGATCACATTACTGATGGCGGCGCAGGCGTACTTGATGTATGGATGAGTCACGGCGATAAAGTAATGGAAGTACCTGAAACTTTCAAAACGACCGCTAAAACATCAACGTGTCCACATGCTGCTATGTCATGGGAAGAAAAGCGTTTTTACGGCGTACAATTCCACCCAGAAGTGACACATACTCACCAAGGTCTTCGTCTTCTTGAGCGTTTTGCGATTGATATCTGTGGCTGTGAAAAGCTTTGGACACCTGCAAAAATCATCGACGATGCGATTGAGCGAATTAAAGAAACAGTCGGTGACGATGAAGTTATCTTAGGTCTTTCAGGTGGTGTTGATTCATCGGTTGTTGCGATGCTTATTCACCGTGCGATTGGCGACAAGCTGACTTGTGTATTTGTTGATAACGGTTTACTTCGTTTAAACGAAGGCCAACAAGTCATGGATATGTTTGGTAACAAGTTTGGCCTAAACATCATCAAAGTAGATGCTGAAGATCAATTCCTTGCAGATCTTGCCGGTAAATCAGACCCAGAAGACAAGCGTAAAGCAATTGGTCATACATTTATCAAAGTATTTGATTCAGAAGCGAAGAAACTGAAGAATGCACGTTGGTTAGGTCAAGGTACTATCTACCCAGACGTGATCGAATCTGCTGCATCAGCAACAGGTAAAGCACACGTAATCAAGTCTCACCACAACGTAGGTGGTTTACCAGACGACATGGAAATGGGTCTTGTTGAGCCTTTACGTGAGCTATTCAAAGACGAAGTACGTAAAATCGGTCTTGAGTTAGGTTTACCGTACGACATGCTTTACCGTCACCCATTCCCAGGGCCAGGTTTAGGTGTACGTGTACTGGGCGAAATCAAGAAAGAATACTGTGATTTACTTCGCCGTGCAGACGCTATCTTTATCGAAGAGCTACACAAAGCTGAGCTTTACCACAAAGTAAGCCAAGCGTTTACGGTATTCCTACCTGTTAAATCAGTCGGTGTAATGGGTGATGCGCGTAAGTATGATTGGGTTGTATCACTGCGTTGTGTAGAAACAATCGACTTTATGACAGCACGTTGGTCACACTTACCTTATGAGTTCTTGGGGGTGGTGTCTAACCGTATCATTAATGAAATTGATGGTATCTCACGCGTTGTTTACGATATTTCAGGTAAGCCACCTGCAACTATCGAGTGGGAATAATCCTTTTATTTCTGTAACTACCGTATAAAAAACGGCGGATTAGCTTGCTAATTCGCCGTTTTGTTTATTTTGAAAGCAGTTGAACCACAAACTGTGTTTTTTTACTTTACCTTTATAAAAAGCTCTATATAATTCATCGTCATTGCAGGGGCGTAGTTCCAATTGGTAGAACAGCGGTCTCCAAAACCGACGGTTGGGAGTTCGAATCTCTCCGCCCCTGCCATTTCTTCCCGCTTTACTTTAATCGCAAATCTCCCTATATTACTTGCTCTTAATCATGATTGAGTTGTTATGAATCCAAGTTACGCTGCGATATTTTCTGTACAATCTTTAGAGTTAAACCAACACTATCGAACAGTGCCTGATGTTCAAGTAGAACATGCGCCAATGTCTGAGCAAACGCCGCTTACACTCTCGTTACAGTTTCATCATGATCTTGAAAAAGCATGTGCTCCTTTGGTGATTACACACGTTGTCAAAGCGCCAAATATAAGCTGGCAGGATGGCTGTTTAGCCTTACCAAGTGAGAAACTTAACAGTGAGCAAAAAAAACAATTGTGGTCTTTAATTGGTGAACAACTTGATAAGCTTTAAGCCTGTTGATGCAAATTATATAACTCAGCTAATGACAATCGAAAATGCCTGTCACAGTCACCCATGGACCGAAAAAACCATGTTGTCGTGTTTAGCTGGACGTTACTTTAATCTTGCCGCTTTTAAAGGTGATGAGATGCTTGGTTTTTACATTGGTGAGCAAGCTGGGCCTGACTACACGTTAATGGATATTTGTGTGGCGCCAAGTCATCAGGGGCAGGGCATTGCAAAGCAGCTTTTAGATGCTTTTATTCATCATGGTGAGCAACAGCACGCTGAGAATCTATTTTTAGAAGTGCGAGAGTCAAACACGCGTGCCATTGCACTATATGAGCGTGCAGGTTTTTCTCATATGTCGGTGCGAAAAAATTATTATCCGACAGCAACAGGTAACGAAGATGCCATTTTAATGGGCTTAACTTTACGCTTCTAGCGTTTAAGAAGCCTTTTTTAACGCACTGATAAGCATTTCGTAACTTTGTTCTATTTGCTGGGCTTGGTTACTGCGTAGTGCCGTTTCGAGTTGCCCCGCAGTCTCATGGATTTCCTCAAAGCTAAAGCAACCCGCACTGCCTTTTAGACTGTGTGCCAGCGAGCGTAATGCTTCCCACTCTTTAGTTCGGTACAACTGCACGACTTGGTTGAGGTAGTCAGGTAATTTAGAACGGTAGTTGTCGTTAATTTGCTGGAACTTCTCACTCTTGAGTAAATTTTCCCACTTGTTTTGACTGTCTTTTTCAATATTTAAATAACTAACCAGCACTTGCTCAAGGGCATTTTTATCAATCGGTTTTGCAAGTGCTTCATCGCAGCCTGCTTCGAGATAGGTGTCAACATCGGTTTTCATTACATTTGCCGTAAGCGCGATGATTGGGCCATCGTAGGCTGCATGGCGCAGCATTTGCGTCGCCTCTAAACCACCCATAACAGGCATTTGCATGTCCATAATAATGAGTTGGTAGTCATTGACGAGTGCCATTTCAACGGCTTCTGCGCCGTTTTTCGCGATGTCTGGCTCAAGTCCCCAGGTCTGTAATAACAGTTTGATAAGCAATTGGTTATCAGGGTTATCTTCAGCGACCAATATATTTGCATCAAAACTATTTGAGGCAAAAGAAAGCTGTAGATCTTTGCTTGGAGACAATTGCTCTAAGTTATGAATAAAGGCGTCATTTTGTTGTTGCTCTGGTTTTAGGTGACACGCAATTTGCACTGTAAAACAGCTGCCTATACCGGGCTCGCTCTTAAGGTAAACATCCCCTCCTAATAGCTGAGCCAAGTTTTTTGAAATACAAAGTCCTAACCCAGTACCGCCAAAGCGGCGAGTTGTTGTGGCATCGGCTTGTTCAAACGGTTTAAACACCCGTTCAACTTCGCGCTCTGACATACCAATACCTGTATCTTGAATCGCAAATTCTAAATATTGTTTTGCACTGTTGTAGCGAATTTCAATGGAGATATGCCCTTGTTCGGTAAATTTCACCGCATTACTGGCTATGTTGATTAATATTTGCTTTAAACGGGTCGTATCGCTGTTAATACTTTTAGGAATTGGCAGGCTGTAGTTAATTGTAAACTCTAATCGTTTTTCGTTTGCCAGTGGGCGAATAATCGAATCAAGATCATGAATTAATTGGACGACTGAGCATGGCCCACACTCTACAGCAAGCTTCTCAGCTTCAATCTTTGATAAGTCGAGAATGTTATTAATGAGCTCAAGCAGGTGTTTTGAGTTTCTTAAAATAGTGCTTAAATGCTGGTCGTCATTCACGGCATCTTTATTGTGTAGTAGCTGTTCGGTAAACCCCATAATGGCAGTAAGAGGCGTGCGAATTTCATGACTCATATTCGCTAAAAAACGACTTTTAAGTTGATTCGCTTGTTCAGCTTGTGCAATGGCTATTTCAAGCTTGTTATTCATTGCTTCAAGTGCTTTTGTACGGCTTTCAACTTTATCTTCTAGGTGGTGTTTATACTCTTTTAACTCATCTTGATAATGACGAATCTGGTTCACCATGTGGTTAAAGTCGTTAAATAATACACCGACTTCATCATTGGTGTGGGCGGGTAAATACACCGATAAGTCACCATCACCAACGCGATGGCTGGCCGCACCCAATAACTCAACAGGGGTGAGTAGTAAATTGCGTACCACAATATAAATTAAAATGGGTAACGAAATAACCGAGATGATCACAATCAGCGCGGTGATTAAACTAATGGCTTTACCAGATTGGTAAAGTAAATCTTTGGGCGTGGTCGATACGTAATAATCGCCATCAGTCATTTGTACCGCATAAATAATACGCTCTTCTTTATCGATACTTGACAGTTCAATGCTAGACAGCTTGCCATAATCGGCCAAGCCTTTAATTTGTTCTAATTCATACTCACTTAAATAGTTGCCCCGTAAATCGTAGTCGGAGCTAAAGAGTATTTGCCCTTTACTGGTTAAAAATAGGTTTAAGGTGTTATTAAAAGGGGCTTCTAAAATACTGGTGTTCAAAATTGATGGTTCAACATGAACAACGATAAAGCCTAACTCTTGGGGTCGTTTTAAGTAATAGTCGATATTGTAAATAGGGTGCACAAAATAAAGACTGGTTGAGCCATCTTCTTTGGGGATCATAAATTGTTGTTGACGCAAATTAGACTGTAGAACTTGATCAAAAAACGGGTAACTTTTAGGTGCAGGAGTTAATTGGCTCGAATAAAACGCATCACTTTTACCTTGCGAGTCAACATAGTTAATGCTGACAATATCGGGGTACGCTTCTGAGTAACTGGCAAATACATTCATTAACTCGCCGAGGTGTTCTATATACTGATTTTTCGAATTAGGCTCGCGTGCTAAAAAATCGGCAAGTACCGGAGAGGTTGATAAAAGGCGAGTGATGGAATGAAATGAGTCAATATAGTTGAAAATTTTATGCTGTTGCTGCTCAACAAAGCGACTCACAATAAGCTCTGCTTGTTTTTTTGTTGAATTGGTCACATTGGTTAACGTAAAGCCACCTAAAAACAACAAAGGTAAGATCACTAATGGCGTGATATACCATAATAATCGAATACTGAGCTTACTGGTTTTCATGACCTAAATTGATATCCCTCCGTGCAATTTGTCAATAGTATGCGTTACAACTTGATTACACAAGCTTAGCAAAAAAGTGAACAACGAAAATTGCTTATCAAGGGGGAATAATTACTTACAATCGCTGCTTTTTTGGCTAAGACAAACAGGGTATAATGCCCGCAATTCTATTTTATTTTTCAGTGCGCACCGAGGCCTCTCGTTTTTAGAGCCGCTAGGTGTGCTTTGTTATGACTAAAAGCAGCTTACATGTCTAATTTAACTACCGAAATTAATAAACGACGCACCTTTGCGATTATCTCGCACCCTGATGCCGCCCAGCCTTTCAACGCTTAAAACCACCTTTCATTGCACACCACAATCACATCTCTACGTACTGAATTTAAAGGCTTTTTGTCTTTTTCTCGTTTCTTTGCTTTTCAATGATGTTCAAGCGTAACCTCGGAAAGTGTGTACAAACTTGAGTACAAATTCCGTTTTAGAGGCCTTTGGCGAAAATTCTATGACACAAATCTGGCTGTAGGCCTTGTGGTTACTGGGTTTGATGAAGAAAGTACCTCCTGCTTTTGGTACTTTGGTTTCGACATTACAAAAGCGGAATAAATGCGATCATCTCTAGTTTTATGTTTGTAAGCTTATGAATTTAAAGGGTTCGTTGTTGTGGTTTTTGATGTGTCATTGTTGCGAGTGTACAAACAGTGTGTACAAATTTTTCTCGTTAGGCGTGTTGATTGCTATTCATGACACAAACCGCCTTGTAGCCCTTGTTATTCATAGGTTTGAGCTGAAAAGTTCCTAATAGCAACATTTGTGTTTTGATAAGGCTGATCTTCTAAACAAATCATGCATCTTTCTGACCATCAACAAGTGATGAATCAGGCGATGATAGCTTTACATTGATTTTCAGGAGAATGCAGATGACAGCAGTAGCGCACCAAGTAACCCCTTTTCTAACATCTTACGAAGTGATGGCTCGTTACCACATTAGCTATACGACGCTCTGGCGAAGAATAAAAGATGGCAGCTTGCCGCAACCTCGTATCAACCGAAATACACGAAACAAGCTTTGGCACATTGAAGACTTGGAAGAGTATGAGAAGAATTAGGAATTGATAGCGTAGCTTAGTTTTTCTGTTGGAACTTGGACTAACGCTTTGAAAGCTTGTGCTAACAATATAGTTAATATGTCCACCAACTTAGGCTAAGATAGCAGAATGGATTTTTTTATGGATTGGATGGATAGGTAAGTGGCGACTCCTCAAGAACGAACAACAGGTATTACAAATGCGTCGATAAAAAAACGTTTCGGCTCAATTCCCGCTTGGAAGATGTTGAGTGAATATATCTGGAACGGTTTGGATGCTGGTGCATCAGATATTGATGTCATTATTAATACCTGTGATCTCGGCGGAGTGGAGTCAATAGAGATCCATGATAATGGAGAAGGAATTGACTTTCATAACCTAGACCGAAATTTTGATAATTGGGATGACTCATCCAAAAAACAGGTTACCCAAAAAGGCAGCCAAGGCAGAGGGCGATATTCATTTCATAAATATGCTGCAACCGCAACCTGGCTTACGAGAAGAAAATCTGAGAATGCACGTATCATCATAGACTCGTCTCGTATTAAAACGTACAAAGTTGAGTTGATCGACGATAAAGAGCAGCATAGTAGTATTCTTTCAAATGGAAGTGGGACATCAGTATTTCTTACGGGTATAACGAGTGAAAAATCTCAAAAAATCCCTAATATTGAAAATATCATGGAGGAGCTTTCAAATGAATTTGGTTGGAAGCTAATAGTTTTTTCTAACATTAAAATATCAGTTAATAGAGTCCCACTGACTCCTCCTCAACATAGGTTGTTTCAAGAGCTTATAGAAGTTGATGGAAATAAATTTAATTCAAGTATCATTCAGTGGATTAAAAAACCATCTGGTGAAAAGTCATACAATTATTTTAGAGATTCAAAAGAACATCAGAAGCATAGAAACCTAACTGGTTTTAATTACAAAAACAATTTTTTCATAAGTGGATATATACAATCTGAGTGGTTCGATAATTTTCAAGATACCTCATCTCCAAATGCAGATCTCTTCATTAGTGAAAAGAGTGATGGGAATAAAGTTTTAGCTATGCTGCTAAAAGAACTGCGCAACAAAACAGCCGAGATTTATCAGGGGTTCCTTAGAGAAAGAGCTGTTCAGCTTGTCGATTCTTTCGAAGCAAAAGGATATTTTCCTGTTTACAATTGGGAGTCTGACGAAGATCGTTCCTTTAGAATTGCACATACGAAGAAATTAGTAACTAGTATCTGCGTTGCTGATCCAGCAGCTTTTAATGGGCTAAAGGCTAAGCAAACAAAAATTATAATCTGTTTGCTTGATAGGCTATCTACATCAAGTGAAAATGATAGTTTGATAGATATATTGGAAGGCGTTTTAGACTTAAATAAGGAGCAAATGGATGAATTTGCATCTCAAATAAGTAAATCTAAACTTGATTATATAATTAGCACGATTGGACACATTCATAAGCGAGATCTAGTCGTGCAGAAAATGAAGTACCTTTTTAAAGAGCACGCTAAAGAAGTTCTAGAAACACCAGACTTACAAGGTATTATTGAGGCTAATACATGGTTGTTCGGCCCTCAGTACACAACTATAGGTGCTGAAGAGGATGACTTTTCTAATACAGCTAGAAGTCTTCGGAATTCAGATATTGAAATATTGGATGGGGACAATATCAGTACCAGTGATCTTATTGAAGGCGCTACCATAGAGGGGGCAAAAGGCCAAGTAGATTTGTTTCTTGCACGCAAAATGGTCACAATAGATCATTCTACACAAGAAGAATTTATTAAATGTACGATCATTGAAATAAAAAGACCAAGTGTAGCATTGAATAAGAAACATTTAGCTCAAGCTGAACGGTATGCTGAGGTACTTGATAAGCATCCTGCCTTTAATGATGAGAGAATGAGATTTGATGTTGTTCTTGTTGGAACTAAAATCTCCCAGAATGATACTCAAATTACAAGGCGGTTGAAAGACCTTGCTGGTAAGGGCGGCGCGGGCCTTGTTTCCGGGGCGGATGAAAGAATTCGAGTATACGTTAAAAGTTGGTCTACAATTTTTAATGATTTCGAGGTGACTCATAGTGCTTTATTACAAAAGCTAAAAATTAAGAGAAGCGAGCTAGAGTATAAATCTAAGCAAACCCTTGTGGATGAATTGCAAATACCTCTCTCTGAGGCGTCTTGAAACTTATATTAATTATTCTATAAGTTGTTTTTTTGTAACTGGAAAAAAAACTAATCTAAACCGAGTCAAATGCACTTCTTGACTCGGTCATTGTAAGTTGTACTAGCTCAGTCTCTTCCTTAATTCAGCTACCCCTTATTGTCCGAAACGCCAGTTGAATGGAAAGCCTGTCGGCTCGATGATGGTTTCTAGTTGTTGATACCAAACGTCGTAAGCATGACGCATTTCATCCAGGTACTGATATTGGTTGTAGATAGCATCCAACCCTTTTTTGCTGTGGCCAATCATCAACTCGGCAACTTCTTGCGTCGTGATGGCCGACATTCGCGTTCGCATCGTTCTGCGAAGATCATGCATAGACCAATGTTCCATCTCAATACCAAGCGACCTGCGAGCCCAGATTTTCACATTGTTAGGAATAGTGGTATCAAAGCCATTTGTGGCAAGTTCTTCTTGTCCGTTAGCGGGAAACAAGTAAGTTGATTTACTCATTTGCATCGCCAGTTCAATCAGCTCGATAGCTGGTTTGATTAATGGCCGCATGATCGGCGCTCCAATTTTCTCACCTTGTTTGCGGATCTCTATGGGCACTGTCCACATTGCAGATTGCAAGTCAAAGTGATGCTTTTCAGCTTGAATGAGTTCACCCTTGCGACCGCCCAAAAGCAGAAGCAATTTTATGTAGATGCGGTTCTTCTCAGTGATTTTTGACTCATGCAAATAGCGCCAAAGTATCCTGATCTCGTTATCGTTTAGTACCCGAGTTCGTTTGCCTTTCTTGCCACCGACTTTCTTTGCTGTGATCCCTGCGGCAGCGTTAATTTCCAAAATTTGTTCATCAATCAGCCAGTCATAGAACTTGTGCAGCACAGACACCAGACGTTCTGTGTTTGAAGGGGACGATTCCGAAACCTCGCGAAGACAGTTTCGCAAGGACAATTCATTGATGTCAGTTAATGGGTACTTGCCAAGTCGGGGCAGCAAATATATTTCACTGCTGCGTTTTTGGTAGTGCCACGTTTTCTCCTTTAGCCCTTGCTTACCGGCAGAGTCTATCCAGTCTCGAAAAATCGATTCGAAGCTTTGATTGGCAGAATACTTGGCCCGTTCCTGCTGTAGGTAGAGCTTGGGGTTTCTGCCCTGGTCGAGTACCGCCCTTAACCTATCCAGCTCATTCCTAGCTTCAGCAAGCTTCATAAGTGGGTAAGTACCAATGTCTACCCGCTGTTGCTTGCCATCGAAACGATAACGAAACTGAAAAACAATTTTGCCCTTGGGCGATACCCGAGCACTTAGCCCATCACGGTCGGCTTTTACTACGGTTTCTTTTGCTTCTTTATTTAACCTGGCATCGAGCCAGCTAACTGATAACGCCATGTTATAAGCCCAGCCCTAGTTTGGATTTTAATGATTGTTTACGTGATTCTTCTTTGGGTTCTGGCGCTGTACTCATAGAAGTAACTTCACCATCTGGTGCAATGCCATCCACCGGTACAGATATCGTGGATAGATTGGGTTGGCTCATGTGAATTAACCCAAAGGTGGCCAGCATCCGCAGACGCTCAGCGCGTTCCCGTGGCGGCGTCTTTTCTAATTCTTTGAGCAGTTCAGGGTGGCTCCCTGGGGGAATGTTGACGACAACTCTCATGATCAGGCCCCATAAAACCAGAAGCCTCGGACGTTCGCCAAAACAGACTGTTCCGGCACGATAATCTTGCTTCGTGAAAAAATCTCCTTGGCCGCTTCCTTATAAGCCAAGGCTCCACCTCCGGCGATCAATACCAAGTCCGCATTAATGCTTTCGTCACGCATGGATTGGCGCATGGCTGTAAGAGCAACAGGTGCTACCTTTTTCATGGCAGCATTCAGGTAAGGTGAAATATCGACTTTTTCTCCAAATAGCAGCACTTGCAAGTCGCCGGTTCTCATGGCTTTTTCAAGTCGATCCATTCCGACTTTGGCACCATGATCTTCCGAAATCAGCTTATCAATGGTTTCCAGTAGCACGGACATTGCCTGAAGACTGGTTCCTGATGAGCTGTAGCGAATTTCTCCGGCCTCAAGGGCAACCCAGTCAACAGAAAAGAAGCCTGGATCTATGACGACGACACGACCTTCTTCAATCAAGCCCAAATCACCACCTGTTTGAACCAGATCCATATAGGCACCGGCAGGCTGCGGCAGCACTTTGACGTCATGAACAGTGATGCTGCGCTTAGGCGTTACTTGATGGACACCTTTTAAACGCTGCACAAGGTCAGACTTACGTTGTGGTTCATGAAACTGGGAAACCGGTAATCCAGTGACAACCAAATCGATGGATTCTGTTTCAGCCATTAACAAGGCGGCATGAAAAAGCGCCTTATAGGTTTTTGTGGTGGGATATTCCGGGTGAAGCTCTCGTTCCCAGCCTTGAAGGCGTCCAGCAGGTACACCTGCGGCCCAACGCTCATTATCGACAGAGACATACAAACAAGTTTCATCATCGCCTCCACCGATACGCTCCGGCATACGATCCGCAGGACCGGCACCCGCAGGCAGAATAATGGTTTTCGGTTCAATGCCTGATTGGCCAATTGCCAGCTTCAGGTTTGAGTAACCGATATCTACGCCTAGTACAAACATACTTATCTCCTGTGCACTCAAAGTGCTCTAACGGTTTTCAACCAACCGCGCTGTTCACGCTTGGGCATTTCCAAGTGCTCTGGCGGTTCACTCAAAGGTCATTATCAGGATTCGGTGCACTGGCGGTGGGCAGAAAGGTGACAAATCCTTTCATCTATCTGCCTATTGCATTTTCGCAAAAGTATGAGAATAGGCTCTGTTTGGCGGCGGATGACTGAGCCAAAAAAATCGAGACGCCAAACGTCGTTTGCATTCTGGCCTGAACTCGCCAAACGGTTTGTATCTTCATGGCGATAAGTCTTTTTAGGCGTTTCTAAGTGAAATCGGCCTGTATCCCTTGTCAGGTATGGGGTTGCGCGAGTTGATTTATATCGAGACGCCAAACAGTGATTGTTACGGCAGTTTTACGTTTGGCGTTTCGATCCAAAAGCCAAACGGATAGTGGTTTTGGCTTTTGGGGTTAATTGGATGGGGAAATTGGTTTGGTAGAAATCGTCAATGAACAATGGAAAGCAGAGGTATCAGATTTACTTCAGCAAGAAACGGACAGGCTAAAAGCGCTGGCACGAGCTGAAGTTGATGACTTTTGGGTTACCCATTACAAGGTTCGTGAGAATGAGCCCTTTAAAGACTGGGGGCTGCTTGGTGTCCGTATCAGAGACTTTAAGTATGGCTTTGGCATTGAGTGGTACATCAACAGTTTTCACGGTCAACGAGGCAAGCGCGTAGTCTTTAGTAAGGGACTGCGTATTTCAAAGACGAAGCTGAGATACTCATTTTTGGACTGCCAAGGTTTGGCCAAAGAGTGGGAGTTAGCGCTGGCCATGGAGAAAGAGGAATTTTTCAGTGATATTCGACGCCAGGTTGATAAGCTCAACATGCTGCGTCGCAGAGTGAATGCCTACTGAATTATCGGCGCTACTTCACCCCCGGTAATTGGTCCCAGCGTGTTGTATAAGCGGGAGATAAAAGCTCTCGCTTCATCGACCAATCTTTCTTTGTACCCTGTCCAGCAAAGAAAACCTTTCCGGCACCGCTTTGATTAATGGTGTCCAATACAGACATTAACTGTTGGCTATTTGAGCGGGTCGATACGTCATCGAATAGTCCTGGTTGAAACATGCCTGGATCGTAAAAGTCAGACAGCATGACGCCCGCTTTGGCATAACGAAATCCATCCTTCCAAATCCGCTTGAGTAAGTGATTGGCCAGCTCGATAAAATCCCGCGTGTCGCTACTGGGGATTAGCAATTCACCCGATGCAGAGTTGCTGTACTGCGGCTCGTTGTCCTTAAAGGGGCTGGTACGTATGAACACGGTCAGCACTTTGGCTTGCTGCTGTTCTTTGCGAAGCTTCTCAGTGGCGCGGCTTGCGTATTCGCATACGGCCTCACGTAACAATTCAAATTGCGTTACCTTTACGCCAAATGAACGGCTACAGACGATTTGTTTCTTAGTTGGTGGGATCTCTTCAAGTTCAATGCACGACTCACCATTGAGCTCTCTGACGGTTCTCTCTAAAACCACTGAAAACTGTTCTCTGATGGCTCTAGGAGAGGCATTGGCTAGGTCTAAGGCTGTGGTGATACCCAACGCATTTAAACGCTTAGAAAGCCGTCTACCAACGCCCCAAACATCATCAACCGGAACTAATGCGAGCAATCGACGTTGCCGATCTGGATTGGTCAGGTCTACAACGCCCTGAGTGGCTGGATACTTTTTGGCGGCATGGTTTGCCAGTTTGGCGAGTGTTTTAGTCGGTGCAATGCCTACACAGACGGTGATCCCAATCCAGTGACCTATCCGCTCTCGCACTTGTTGTCCGAACTCGACAAGGGATATGGCAGACTCAATACCGGTTAAGTCCAAAAACGCTTCGTCAATGGAGTAAACCTCTACTCGTGGTGCCATCTCTTCCAAAGTGCGCATCACTCGACTGCTCAAATCTGCGTACAGCGCGTAATTGGACGAGAATGCCAAAATGCCATGGCGCTGCATTTCAGCTTTGATCTGAAAGACGGGTACGCCCATTTTTATACCGAGTAACTTAGCTTCACGTGAGCGTGCAACCACGCAGCCGTCATTGTTAGACAGCACCACAACCGGCGTATCTTTTAAATCAGGACGAAACAGCTTCTCACAACTGGCGTAAAAATTGTTGCAGTCCACCAAGGCAAATACAGGCATGGGATAGTCACGACTTGCGGCGCATGTTTCGCACCACATTGGTGACCACACCAAATATCTCTAACTCTGTCCCTTCAGGAATATGAATGGGCTCATACACCTGGTTTCTTGGGATCAGCATGACGCACGGCCTTAGTTGAAGCTCCTTTACCGTGAGTTCACCATGGATACCAGCGATGACAATGTCACCGTGTTCTGCTTGGACAGAGCGATCAACCACCAAAATATCATCTGGATGAATCCCGGCATCAATCATTGAATCACCTTCAACACGCACAAAGAACGTTGCAGCCGGTCGCTTGATACACAGTTCGTTAAGGTCGAGCGTTTGCTCAACATAATCCTGCGCTGGTGAGGGAAAACCAGCAGAAACACGTTCCATGAATAATGGTATACGAAGGCGCTTGGCTTTGATGAAGGCAAGTGCGCCGCTACGGCCTATCAGCGAGACACTCATGACGAACCTCGAAAAATCATAATTAATACTGTTTGTTTATACAGTATCTAATGCTATGCTGATTTCTACAAGTAAAATTGTAGGTAAAACTGTAGTTGTTCGAGTAAGACGTTGTGTCGTGGGTGATTTCTTTTTTGTGGTGAAAAGCTTGATGTGGGGATTGCTCGCCTTCGTCAAAGCCTGCAAGGCTTGGACAATACTGCTTCTGCCTACTGCTCTTGTTTCTGTTACTGATCCTGTTACTGCTACTGGTTAAAGCATGGGTTAGGTAACTGTCAGACAAGGCTTGTTGAACCCTTCGCAAAGGGTTTAGAAAGAGTTGGTAAAATTCTGCTTCGTATTGAATTTACTGGCTTAAAGCGAAGTAAGGAGCATCATTAAAATGCTCAGTCGAACTCAGTTCAAGCCTTTTGCAACCGTTTGAAAAGGGGGTGGCTAAGCCATACGTAAAGGGTATCGGTAAGGGTTACCTAAACGGTTTAGCTAAGGCTTTCTGAAAGGCTTAGTCAAAGCCTTCATACATGGGTTCACCCAGTAGAAAGATCAAAAAAAACGCTGAGGTATCCAAGGTGCATTTTGTACAACCTGTGGCACAGTGAAATAACCCAAAGCGAACAATAGAATTGAAGAGGAACCATCAATGACAAGAGCCCCAGCGCCATTTCCGCTAGAGCGCCTCGCGGATATCCCAGAAAGACCAGAAGATTTTAGATTGCTGGAACGCATTCCTTTAACGCGTGAACCGCAGTCTTGGCCACTTGAACTCTCTCCTGTGGTCGGTGATGAACAGCCAATGGTGCTGCTCGATACAGAGACGACCGGACTGTCTGCCGATGACGAGTCCATTATTGAGCTTGGCATGGTTAAGGTGCTTTACAGCCCTTCGGCTAAGAGGATTGTGTCGATTGTTGATGTGATCAGTCTTTATGAAGATCCCGGCAAGCCAATCCCTGAGCTGATTACCGAGTTAACCGGTATCACCGATGAAATGGTGCAAGGCCAGCGCATTGATGATTTACTGGTAGCGAGTTGGTTATCCGATGATCCGCTGGTGGTTGCACACAATGCACAGTTTGATCGTCCTTTCTTTGAAAATCGGTTTGGTGCATTAGGACATCTATCTTGGGCCTGTTCAGCCAGTGGCATAGATTGGAAGGCGCTGGGTTTTGAAAGTCGAAAGCTTGAGTACCTGCTGCTTCGCTTAGGTTGGTTCTATGAAGGACACCGAGCTGCAACCGATTGTTTGGCGATGGCCTGGTTGTTTCATTTGTTGCCCGAGTCCGTTGCAAACTTGTTGTCTGAAGCAGACAGGCGAACTGTGTTAGTTCGTGCGTTTGGTGCGCCGTTCGATGTAAAGGACTATCTAAAAGAGCGTGGTTACCGCTGGCATGACGGCGTAAAAGGTGCCAACAAACATTGGTGGCGCGAAATCAGCGAAGACGAGTTGCCGCAGGAACAAATTTACCTGGATGATTTGTACCATCGTGGCTCAGAACATGCCCACTATGACTACAAAGATGCCCGCAATCGATTTAAAGCTTTGTAGCTCTCTACAAGGTAAGCCTTGCATATTTAAAAACCTCTGGAAAATGGAAAGTGAACTCATGGTTTAACCAACAAGAGGAATCTTTCCATGTACCAAGACACCTACATTGAATACTGGGGCGAAATCTTCGTCTCTGCCCGCATCATTGAATTTGGCATCACGTTCGAGCGCTTTCTTAACGATCCATGGAAGCACTTGATGTCGTGTGGCCAAGAGTCTGCTCCAGACGCGATTGCTGAAGGGATGCTGCCATTGCTACCAGCCCAGGCAGAGGTTGCCAGGCGCATTCGGGAGAGTGAGCAACGGGCTCTGCTGTCTACAGAGTCGGACAAAGGGGTATCTCATCGCGGTAACATCGTGGTGCCACTGGTTCGGGTAGCACATTGATCACGGCTATCAGCATTGACACGAAACAAGGTCTTCAAGTCCATACCTGAGCGGCAATTGCAATCCAGATCAAAAAGTTGTCGCTTAATCTTCCCTACAAAATAATTTGTGATAGGATGATACCTAATAAAATTAATTAGGTTGAAGCCTATTCAGTGTTTTATGGCAATCTGTCCAGCTTCAACCAATAGAGATTGATTAGTCATTGAGGATAAAGAGCAGCCATGTGCCATGCCGTTCAATGTGATTACGCGATGTCGGTCCTTACTTTATAAACAGAGTTTTAAGAATCTGGTTGAATTGGATAAACAAGACGCATGACAAATGATGGTCTGAAACAAACGGTAGTGGCGAAGCCAGATAGGCTTTCGCAGATAGCGCAGTTGCCACAAGCAACCAGGGATCGCATTGCCCACATCGATTTCACCTTATTGTTTAAGGGAGAGGCGGTACGGGCGGATTTAGTCGATCGCTTCAGTATAGCCGCCGCACAAGCAACGAAAGACTTCACCATGTACAGAGAGCTTGCGCCAGGCAACATTGAGTATGACCAAAAGCTCAAGTTGCACAAGCGCGGTGAAGCATTTGAGCCCTTGTTCGACTACGACGTTGTGAGAACGCTGGCGACGATTAGCCAAGGGTACGGCGATGGCTTTACTGGAAAGGTAAAACCACCCCTTGCTTGTGAAGCGCCTTATCACCTTAACAAGCCGAGTTTATCGATAGTAGCGAAAGTCACCGAGGCCATACACAAAGGCAAAGCCTTGCGTATCACCTATGTATCGTTATCGAGTGGTGAAACCACGCGTGAAATTGTACCGCATACGCTGGTGGACAATGGCCTGCGTTGGCACGTTCGTGGTTTTGACCGCAAGCATGGTGAGTTCCGTGACTTTGTACTGACCCGAATTAAAGCAGCGGTTGTGCTTGAAGACTCTACGTTATCTGAGGCTGAACTTGAAACCCAAGACCGGCAATGGAACCGATTTGTAGAGCTTGAGTTAGTGCCGCATCCACGTATTGAGCACAGCGAAGCGATTGAACTGGATTATGGCATGACGGGTGGCGTGATGAAGGTCGAGATCAGAGCAGCAACCACTGGGTACTTGCTTCGGCTTTGGAATGTTGATTGCTCCAAAGAGGCTCTGCTAAAAACACCCGAATTCCATTTATGGCTAAAAAATTATCAAACTTTATACGGTGTCGGTAACCTTGCGATTGCGCCTGGTTTCGATAGCGTCACAGCATAGGGAAGAACATGAATAATTCAGAACAGCAGTTTTTAAAAGAACTCGATGGGAAGTTGTGGTCGGCAGCCGATCGGTTACGTAACAACCTCGATGCCGCCAACTATAAGCATGTAGTGCTAGGCATCATTTTCTTAAAGTACGTGTCAGACGCCTTTGAAGAGCGCCAACAAGAGTTACGTCAGTTGTTTACTCAAGACGATAGCGACGACAACATTTACTTCATGCCTCGTGAAGATTACGACTCTGATGAAGAATACAACGATGCGGTCAATGCAGAATTAGAGCTACACGAATATTACCAAGAGAAAAACGTTTTCTGGGTGCCAAAACAGTCACGCTGGGAATTTCTTAAGAGTACAGCGGCGCTGCCTATTGGTACAGAAATTGAGATTCAAGCAGCCGGGCCTAATGGCGAAAAAGAAGTCTTTAAACTTAGCTCAATTTCTAAACTCATCGACAATGCATTAGAAGCAATCGAAACCTATAAAATCGACGACAAGCTGGCCAACCCCAAGCTAAAAGGGGTTCTGCCTCGCATCAGCCGTTATGAGGTAGATAATCACAACCTTACTGAGTTGATTAACCGCTTCTCTGATACCAGCTTCCGTAACCCAGAGTACAACGGCGAAAAGCTCGATCTACACAGCAAAGATATTTTGGGCCATGTCTACGAATATTTCTTGGGCCAATTCGCTTTAGCTGAAGGCAAACAAGGCGGCCAGTATTACACCCCAAAAAGCATCGTTACACTGATCGTTGAAATGCTCCAGCCTTATCAAGGCCGAGTCTATGACCCTGCAATGGGGGCCGGTGGCTTCTTTGTGAGTAACGACAAGTTCATCGAAGCTCATGCCGCTGATAAACATTACAACGTTGCTGAACAGCGCAAACATATTTCTGTTTATGGCCAAGAAAGCAACCCAACTACTTGGAAACTGGCCGCCATGAACATGGCGATTCGTGGTATCGACTTTAACTTTGGCAAAAAGAACGCCGATACCTTCTTAGATGACCAACACCCCGACCTGCGTGCTGACTTTGTGATGGCCAATCCGCCGTTTAATATCAAAGACTGGTGGCACGCCAAACTGGAGGGCGATATTCGTTGGAAATATGGCACACCGCCGCAAGGTAATGCCAACTACGGTTGGATACAGCATATGCTGCACCACGTTAACGATAACGGCTCAATGGGCCTATTACTCGCTAATGGTTCTATGAGCTCGAACACCAACAACGAAGGTGAAATCCGTAAAGCTTTAATTGAGGCAGATCTAGTCGAGTGCATGGTGGCTTTACCCGGTCAGCTATTCACCAATACGCAAATCCCGGCCTGTATTTGGTTTTTAACCAAAAACAAGAAAGGCGGGACTTCTCCAAGTCAAAAAGGCAAGCGTGATCGCCGTGGTGAAACCTTGTTTATTGATGCTCGTAACCTCGGTTTTATGAAAGACAGAGTGCTGCGCGACTTTACCAATGATGATATTGCAAAAATTGCAGATGTTTTTCACGCTTGGCAATCGGGTACAGACTACCAGGATGAGAAAGGATTCTGCTTCAGCGCCAAGCTTGAAGACATGCAAAAGCATGATTATGTACTAACACCAGGACGCTATGTGGGCGCAGCCGATGCTGAGGAAGATAGTGAGCCTTTCCCAGAGAAAATGCAGCGATTAACCGCGCAATTAAAATCTCAGTTTGAAGAATCTGACCGATTAGAAAAGGCGATTAAGGATAATCTTGCGGGGATTGGTTATGAGCTCTAATAAAACCATATCAGAAATTGTCGATTTTAACCCTAAACGACCAATTAAGAAGGGAGAGATCAAGCCTTTCTTAGAAATGGCAGCCTTACCAGTCGACAGCCGAGATGTAAGCGAGCTCGGAGAGAGAGAGTTTAAAGGTGGAGGGGCAAAATTTAAAAATGGCGATACATTATTCGCACGAATTACGCCATGTCTCGAGAATGGAAAAACAGCAAAAGTAAACTGTTTAGACAAGGATGAGCATGGGCATGGCTCCACAGAGTTTATTGTCATGTCCGCCAAAGAACCAGAATACGATGAGGACTATGTTTATTACTTGACGAGGCATTCCGATTTTAGAGCTTATGCTCAGTCGCGCATGGAAGGAACATCTGGTCGGCAGCGTGTAGCCTGGCAGTCTCTAGCTGAGTTTGAGTTTGATTACCCAGATAGAGAGCTAAGAAAGGAAGCAGGTAAATTTCTAAAAGAAATTGACGATAAGATAGCTTTAAACAACAAAACCAGCCAAACCTTAGAACAAATTGCTCAAGCTCTATTCAAAAGCTGGTTTGTCGATTTTGATCCCGTCAAAGCCAAGATTGAAACCTTGGCACAAGGTGGTAGCGCTGCGGATGCCGAACTGGCTGCCATGAGTGCCATTTCTGCCAAAACCCTTGATGAGTTGCACGGTTTAAAAACCAACAATTTCGAGGCATTTAACAATCTTGCCCAAACCGCCGTCCTGTTTCCTGCTGCAATGCAAGACTCCGAACTTGGTGAGATACCAGAGGGGTGGGAAGTCAAGCAACTATCAGAAATCTGCCAAGTAATTAACGGCAGGGCATATAAAAACACCGAATTCAAAACTGAAGGCACTCCGATAGTCAGGATCCAGAACCTTTCAAATGGAGGAAAGACCGTCTATTCAGATTTAGAGTTACCACCTGAAAAGTACATTGATCGGGAAGACTTTATTTACGCTTGGTCTGCCACATTTGGCCCTCATATCTGGCGAGGTCCAAAAAGTATTTACCATTACCACATATGGAAAATGGAAGTAGATGAATCAGTAATAAGCCGGTATTTTTTGTATCTGAGCATGTTTAGAAAAACTGAGGCAATGAAAAATGCAGGCACCGGGTCGATATTCACCCATCTAACAAAAAAGATTATGGAATCTCAACATGTCTTAATTGGTGATCACGCTATTAACAAAAAATTCTCAGACATAATTGTTCCAATCTTCGATCAAATTAGCTCATTAAAAAATGAATCTACCCATCTTGCTGATATTAGAGATGCACTACTTCCAAAATTATTAACTGGTGATGGTTTAACCTCGGAGGTGGCGAATGTCTAATGAATATGCAGGCTTAGCCTCAGCCGTCGATAAATTTAAAGATGCTGTTAAAAAAGAGCTAGATAATAAAAATGGTGAATTTCACGAAGCAATAAATGACGAAGAGCCCATAACTTTCAAGGGGTTAGGGTCTGAGGGTGAAAGAAGCGAGTATTTAGTTGACCCTAGTGATGTTCTTTTTTGGCACGACCCAACTGCCTATTTAGATGAACTAGAGCGTTGGAAGGGTCAGAAAGTCTTGGATGAGCACCTGGAAACTCGAAAGTATTTAGATGACAGCGATCAATTAAACCCTTTCTCCCGCCTTGTTGAGGCAATAAAGCGTGGACGCGTCGCCCCATTCGTGGGTGCAGGTTTATCATATCCTTACAAATTGCCTTTATGGGGACAAGCTTTAGAACGGCTGATAACTAAGCTTGAAGGCGCTTCGAAGTCTGACCAAAGAGCGATGCTTCCGGCACTTCAATATCTTGAAAATGTGAAGGAACTACTAGACCAGTGGAAGTATCTAGAAGCGGCACAATTGATTTACGAAAACCATAAGACTCGGTTTGAGAGTTTTGTACTCAATACATTCGATGGTTCGAATGTGTTGGAATATTTTGGTGTCCTAGATTTATTACCCCAACTGAGCGATGGATGCATTATAACAACCAATTTTGACAATTTGATTGAGCGAGTATATACGGAAAAAAATCGATCCATCGAAGGCTATATGCATGGTACTCAGTCTCGGAATCAATTTGCATCGAAGCTAATACAAGGCGAACGCTGCATATTGAAATTACATGGGAATTATAGTGATCCCGAAACGTATATTTTTTCTAAATCACAGTATGACCAAGCTTACGGAGAAGAAAGCTTGGATTATACGAAGCCATTGGCAAAAGTTCTTCGTCAGATATTTGTCAGTCATTCTCTTTTGTTCCTTGGTTGTAGCTTAGAGACGGATAAAACATTAGAGCTTTTTATTGATGTTGTCAGTTCAGAAGCATTCGATATTCCTGCACATTTTGCGTTTTTACCGGATCCATCTAATCACCAGAAAAAGCTTGAGAAAGAAGACTTGTTAGCTAAAGCAAAAATTCACCCTATTTGGTATCAAGTTGCCATTGATGATTGCGGAACGCGAAATCACTCTCAATTGGAAGATTTGATTAAATTCGCAGTCGCTTGCGCGACCGGTAAAGCTAAGGTCTAGGAGTATAAAATGAACGAAGAGCAACTAGAAAATCTCTGCTTAGACTGGTTCCAAGAAGGTGGTTGGGATGTTTTGCATGGCCCTGATATTGCCCCAGATAGCGACAACCCACTTCGTAATGACTACGCGCAAGTGGTATTGGATGGCCAACTTAGGGCGGCATTTGAAACGATTAATAAACACCTTCCTGCCGTACAGATTGAGCATTGCTACGAGCAATTTAAAGCGATTGTTTTAAAACCTGAAAGTTTAGATTTAATCACCAACAACCGCGCATTTCATCGGTTGTTATTGGAAGGGGTGCCTGTTGAATACAAAAAAGACGACGGCGAACCAATTGCAGACCATGCATTTATCATTGATTTCGATAACCTAAACAACAACACCTTTTCAGTCGTCAATCAGTTCACGATTACAGGCACTAAACAGCCACGTCGGCCTGATGTCATTTGTTTTATCAACGGCTTACCGATTGCTGTACTTGAGCTGAAAAGCCCAAGCGATGAAAATGCCGATATTTGGGATGCCTTTAATCAGCTGCAAACTTATAAAGATGAAGTTTCAGACCTTTTCATCTTCAATGAGGCGTTAGTAGTCAGTGATGGTTACACCGCTCGGGTAGGCTCTCTAACTGCTAACCGAGAGCGTTTTATGCCTTGGCGCACCATTAAAAATGAAAACGACAAACCGCTACTGGAGTGGCAGCTAGAAACCATGGTTCGAGGTTTCTTTGATCGTGAGTTGCTTCTGGATTACATACGATTTTTTGTATTGTTTGAAACAGACGGTGAGACGATCATTAAAAAGATTGCTGGTTATCACCAGTTTCATGCCGTGCGTGAAGCGGTAAAAGCTACGGTAGTTGCGGCGCGACAAGTTAATGGTGTAAGCGAGAAGCGGGCAACCTATCCTGATGAGGTTGTACCTGGTAGTAAAAAAGCTGGAGTGGTTTGGCACACTCAAGGCAGCGGCAAAAGTATTTCAATGTGTTGCTATGCCGGAATGTTGCTTCAGCAAAAGGCCATGAATAACCCAACGCTGATTGTCGTAACCGATCGCAATGATCTTGATGGACAGCTCTATGCCACGTTCTGCAATGCAGTAGAGCTCTTAAAGCAAACACCTGTTCAAGCATCTGACCGAGATGCGTTAAGGCAGTTATTAGCTGAAAGAGAATCCGGCGGTATCATTTTTACCACAGTACAAAAGTTTGCCCTGCTTGATGACGAGAAACATCATCCAATTCTCAATGACCGCCACAATATTGTTGTTATCTCAGATGAGGCACACCGAAGCCAATATGGCCTGAAAGCCACTCTAAGTGCGGATGGCCAATATAAGTTTGGTTATGCTAAGCATATGCGCGATGCCCTACCATCTGCTTCTTTTATTGGTTTTACTGGCACACCAATTTCGCAAGAAGACAAAGACACTCGAGCCGTTTTTGGTGGCTATGTGTCCATCTACGACATTCAAGATGCAGTAGATGATGGCGCAACTGTTCCTATTTATTATGAGTCACGCTTGGCAAAGCTTGATTTGAACCATGCTGAAATCGCTGAGTTGTCCGAGCAAGTTGATGAAGTGGTCGAGGATGAAGAGGACGTCAGCAACCGTGAGAAAACTAAGGGCGAATGGAGCCGTCTTGAAAAGCTTGTTGGTGCGACACCTAGATTAAGCCAAGTTGCGGCTGACTTGATCGAGCACTTTGAGACACGCAATGCCACTATGGATGGTAAAGCCATGATAGTAGCCATGAGTCGTGATATCTGTGCGCATCTCTACAATGAGATTATTGCTCTGCGCCCAGAATGGCATTCGGATGCTCCTGAAAAAGGGGCGATTAAGATTGTGATGACAGGGTCAGCTTCGGATAAGCCACTTCTGCAACCCCATATCTATAACAAAAAAACTAAAAAACGCTTAGAAAAGCGCTTTAAAGATATGAATGATCCTCTGAAGTTGGTCATTGTCAGGGACATGTGGTTAACGGGGTTTGATGCGCCTTGTTGTAACACTATGTACGTGGATAAACCGATGAAAGGCCATAACTTGATGCAGGCAATTGCTCGGGTTAACCGCGTGTTTAAAAATAAACCTGGCGGTCTAGTCGTTGATTATATCGGAATAGCCAATGAACTTAAGCAAGCATTAAAAACCTATACAGACTCTAAAGGTAAAGGCGAGCCAACACTCAATGCAGAAGAAGCGTTTTCTATTCTTTTAGAAAAAATTGATGCTATTCGTGGGATGTTCGGGAAAACACCAAAATCCGGTGGTTTGGACATATCGGGTTATGAAACACAAGCGCACAAACTCTTGGTGCCTGCCGCTAACTATGTACTCGGCTTGGAGGATGGTAAAAAGCGTTTCTTAGACTTAGTGTTGGCGGCGACGAAATCTTACTCACTATGTAGTACTTTGGATGAGGCTAAAGAGTTACGAAAAGAAATTGCGTTTTACTCAGCCATTAAGGCCGCTATTAGCAAGTTTACCAGCGTTGATAAAAAGCGTACTCAGGAAGATAAGAACTCGGCACTGAAACAGATTCTAGATAACGCAGTGATCGCCGAAGGCGTTGCTGACGTCTTCGCACTTTGTGGCTTGGACAAGCCCAATATTGGTTTGCTATCGGATGAGTTTTTAGAAGACGTGCGACAGATGCCGGAGCGCAACCTCGCCGTTGAGTTACTTGAAAAACTACTCAAGGATGACATTAAAGCGAAAACACGTAATAACGTTGTGCAAGAGAAGAAATACGCAGACCGCTTGCAAGAAACGCTTAGAAAGTACAATAACCGCGCCATTGAAACAGCTCAGGTAATTGAAGAGCTCATTCAAATGGCCAAAGAGTTTCAGGAAGAAATGATGCGCGAGGCTGAACTGGGGTTAAATCCAGATGAGATCGCGTTTTATGATGCTCTAGCCAACAACGAAAGCGCAGTACGTGAACTTGGTGATGAGATCCTTAAAAAGATTGCCGTCGAAATCACAGACAAACTCAGAAAATCGACCACGGTTGATTGGCAAGTTCGTGACAGTGTCCGAGCTAAATTAAAAATACTCGTGCGCCGCACTTTACAGCGTTACAAATATCCACCTGACAAAGCCGCTGAAGCAGTAGAGCTTGTGTTAAAGCAAGCAGAGTCATTGTCAAACTCATGGAGTAAGGCATGACGATAGTCAATAGTAAGGAGTTCATTAAAGAGGTAAAACGGACTCCTCAGAATTTCTACATTATTCACTATTCTTGCCAAAGCTTGAATGATGATAACGATGGCTTATCTCCTCGAATTACGTCGATTGCGATACTGCACTTGTCTACAGACCAGACAGTGAGTTTTTCTATTCATGCAATTGCTGAAGAACTTGGTATTAGTCGAGACAATATCCATCAACGTCTCGACGATATTGAGCTTGCCTTACTTAGTAAATTTAATGATTTTGTCCGTGATCGTCGAGATAGATACTGGATTCACTGGAATATGCGTAATCTCACTTACGGTTTCGAACATTTAGAACATCGATATCGAGTGCTTGGTAAAACCGATATGGCAGTAATTCCTGTTGAACGACGAATCAATCTCAATGATATTTTGTCTGACCGTTATGGTAGCGGCTACGTTGCAGATCCTCGGTTAAAGTCATTGATGAATTTAAATGGTGGTATCCATCGGCACTTTTTAACTGGTGCGGAAGAAGTAGAAGCTTTCAAGAGTAATGAATTTATCAAAATGCATAACTCTACGCTGTGTAAGACTGGATTTTACAGGAAAGTAATCGATAAGTTGGCCCAAGGAAAACTTAAAACGAACTCAAAGGGTATGGGGGTTCTCATTGATAGGCTTTTTGAAAGCCGGTTGGCTAAGACAATTGCATTGGCTAGTGCATTAATTTCGGTGCCCATCTCTGTTTACCAAGGCTTTATTTGGCTAACAACATGACGGGGCGGTGTTTTATGGTCAGGGAGGATTACTCATGCCAAAACTAAAAGGTTCTGAAATTAGAACAATAGACAAAATTTTCGAAATGACAGATGGCTACCTGTTAGATTTTTCAGATAGGACAATGGCTGAGTATTTTGAAGACGAGTTGAGCATTGATATTACTCAAGAAAAGTACCAGATTAATGGGGGCTCAAAGGCTAAACGTTTAAGAGCTTTTATTGAGCTAGAGGATGGTTACTTGGTTGGTCAAGTACTCAGAAAACTTTGGCAGTATAAATGTGATTACAAGCCTGAAGACCCGCAGGAAAAGGAAAAACTGTTTGAAATTTTAGCCAAAATTGAAACCGGTGTTAGTGCTTCAGTTTTAGCAACGCTTTCAACCAAAGCTGAAGTTTTGAATATGGATACGGTATCTAGGGACCTTGATAGAGCTCTGGAAAGCGCCTTTCGTGATCCGGAAAGTGCAGTCACATCGGCTTGTTCTACGCTAGAGAGTGTGTGCCGCTCGATCATAATTGAACTTGGCTTTGAACTCCCTAAGAAGAAAGATATTAAGGGATTGTTTGACTCAGTAAAGCGACCACTAGGGTTGTCTCCTGGTGAAATTAATGTAAATCCAGAAATTGCTGATGACGTAAGAAAGGTTCTATCTGGATTGGCAACCATTGTTGAAGGTATCGGGGCTCTGCGAACACATGGTGGTGATGCTCATGGTCGAGAGCGGGGTTACACCCGACTAGATGCCCGTATAGCCAAGTTAGCTATTCACTCAGCAAGTACCGCAGCGTTATTTCTAATTGAAACATGGCAACTAAAGTATCCATCAAAAGAACTCGTAAAACATTAATAGCAGGCTGTTAACCTCTTAGTGGCCTGAAAATGACATGGCAGTTTGATGCAAGATTCTTGAAGCTATCGAACTAAACAACTCTGTTTAAACCTTCACACTACCGTGTCGGAGGTTCACTATGTTCAAAAACCTATTTTTTCAAACCAAAGCACTTCCAGAGCTGTCATCGCAACTGGATATAGAAATTCCACGCTATCCGCCATTTCTGAAGGGGTTGCCAGCTGCGTCACCTGAAGATTTGCAGTCCACACAAGACGAGCTAATTGCCAAACTGCGCCAGGTACTTGGCTTTAACCTGCGTGATTTTCAAAGACTAATTCAGCCCTGCATTGATCATCTGGCAGCTTATGTTCATTTGTTGCCAGCATCTGAGCATCATCATCACAGTGGCGCTGGTGGTTTATTACGTCATTCGTTGGAAGTTGCTTTCTGGGCGGCACAAGCAGCTGAAGGGATCATCTTTGTTGCCAGTGGCACACCGGTTGAGAAAAAAGAGCTTGAACCAAGGTGGCGTGTCGCGGCGGCTCTTGGCGGTTTGTTCCATGATATTGGTAAGCCCGTTTCAGACTTGTCCATCACAGACGAAGATGGACGCTATCAATGGAACCCTTTTTTAGAAACCTTATCCCAGTGGACCACTAATAACAGCATTGAACGCTATTTCATTCGTTGGCGCGACGGACGGTGCAAGCGGCACGAGCAATTTTCAATTCTGGTGTTAAACCGGGTGATGACACCTGAGTTGCTCGCCTGGTTAACCCAGCCGGGCCCTGAGATTTTGCAAGCCATGCTGGAGGCAATTGGCAATACCGATCCCGAGCATGTCCTGTCTAAATTGGTCATTGAAGCTGACCAAACCAGTGTCCAGCGAGACCTGAAAGCTCAACGAATTTCCGTTGACGACAATGCCCTTGGTGTCCCAGTCGAACGCTATCTACTTGATGCCATGAGGCGATTACTTGCCAGTTCCCAGTGGCTGGTCAATCAGCGAGACGCCAGAGTCTGGTTACGAAAATCGAATCAATCAACCCATCTTTACCTGGTTTGGAAAAGCGCGGCTAAGGACATCATTGAGCTGTTGGCCAAAGACAAGATACCTGGCATTCCAAGAGATCCCGATACCCTTGCGGACATCCTCATTGAGCGAGGATTGGCCACTAAATCCGCCTCGAATGAGCGATATGAAAGCCTTGCCCCTGAAGTGCTGATCAAAGACGACAAGCCAATCTGGTTACCCATGCTGCATATATCTGAGGCCGATTTATTGTTCAGCTCGAATGTACCAAGTGGTGTGACACTGTTTAACAAATCTGAGTGGGAAGCAACACAGAAAACACAAGAAGAGCCACAGAGTCGCTCCAGTGAGCATTCAGACTTGCCTGAAGGGTCATCATCAATCGAACACGGCAATTCGTCTGAGTCACCATCGACAAACTCGTCCGAACAAGATGATGAACTTCGTCATGCCAGTGATGTTAATCACCTTGAGGAAAATGAAAACGTTCCGGGTGATGGATGTGAAAAGCCTAACAATTCATATGATGGCGCTATCTCAATTAACGTAAACCAGCACGATGCAGAGGCATTGAATCTCCCTGAATCTTTGGCGTGGCTCCCAGAGGCCAGTAGCGCGCTGGTTGTGTTTGGTGAACAGATACTGATCCGCTATCCCGATGCCGTAAGACATTGGTGTGCACCCCGAAAACTGCTTGCTGAACTCAGTCGATTGGATTGGATTGAACTAGATCCTGCAAACCCGACACGTAAGGCCAGAACCGTGACTACGAATGAAGGAGTTCAGGAGCAAGGGTTACTGCTGAAAGTATCGATTTCTAAAGGGCTTACTGCACTGATAGACCTTTCCAAACAAGACGCAGAATCAGTGACAGCAATTCAGAACGAAGAGGCTTCACCGCGTCCGAGTCGAATTAATACAAGCAATGCCCAAGCAAAGGAGCCCGCCACAAGAGCGGAGCGTAAGCAAAAGCCGATTGCGCCCAATGCGAACTCATGTACAGACCCTAAACACGCGCAGCGCCAACAGATGGTTAATTTTGTGAAAGATTTGCCCATCTTACTGACCGATGGCGATTACCCAGACGTGGATCATAGTGCCGATGGTATTCGCGTCACGATTCAAACCTTAC
The DNA here is from genome assembly GCF_016464045.1 of Pseudoalteromonas sp. bablab_jr011. Classification (NCBI taxonomy): domain Bacteria; kingdom Pseudomonadati; phylum Pseudomonadota; class Gammaproteobacteria; order Alteromonadales; family Pseudoalteromonadaceae; genus Pseudoalteromonas; species Pseudoalteromonas sp. bablab_jr011. Next base: position 45,985 of record NZ_JACDWU010000332.1, read on the forward strand.
GCCAAGTCGCCAATGAGCATGGCATTCCAGCCGGACAGCTGCTTCGGGGGATCTCGGCCAGTGACGAATGCCAGTTTGATGAGGGGGAAACGGTTCTGTTTACCGCTCACGCTAAACGTTAATCCATTTGAAATTAAGCGGATTGCAAACGGTTATTTGCGGAGCATGAATGAAAGAAAACGCATACGAAATGCCCTGGCGCACGAACTATGAGGCCATGGCAGCAGCAGGTTGGCTGGTTGGGGCCACTGGGGCTATTGCCGCAGAAATGCTGACTGAGCTACCACCTGAGCCATTTTGGTGGATGACAGGGATTTCCTCGGGCATGGCGTTGTACCGCCTGCCTGAGGCTTATCGTCTTTATAAGTTGCAGAAGGGGCTAAAAGGCAAACCATTGGCTTTTATGGCGCTGTCGCATTTGCAAAAAGTGATGGCAAAACATCCTGATGAATTGTGGTTAGGTTATGGCTTTGAGTGGGACCAACGCCATGCCCAACGCGCTTATGAAATCCTAAAGCGGGATAAGCAAACCTTGCTTAACTAAGGTCACGGCAAGCAAATGGGCTCGACCTGGATTCATGGTGTTGAGTCCAAAGAAGAAGATGTGTACCAGCCAGTTGGTCACACTGAGGGGCACACCTTAATTGTCGGTACGACCGGTGCCGGAAAAACCCGATGCTTTGATGCGATGATCACTCAGGCCATTTTGCGTAATGAAGCCGTGATTATTATTGACCCCAAGGGAGACAAGGAACTTAAGGATAATGCGCAGCGAGCCTGTATTGCCGCCGGTAGTCCTGAGCGCTTTGTGTATTTTCATCCGGGTTTTCCTGAGCATTCAGTACGTCTTAATCCCCTGAGAAACTTTAACCGTGGTACTGAAATAGCCAGCCGAATTGCGGCATTAATCCCATCTGAAACCGGTGCTGATCCATTTAAAGCCTTTGGCCAAATGGCACTGAATAACATAGTGCAAGGTTTGTTGCTTACTTCACAACGTCCTGATCTGAAAACACTGAGACGATTCTTGGAAGGTGGCCCAGAAGGCTTGGTAGTAAAAGCCGTCACGGCTTGGGGGGAGCAGGTGTATCCGAACTTTAGTGTGGAGATCAAGCGCTTTACCGAAAAAGCCAACACCTTGGCTAAACAGGCCATGGCGATGCTGCTTTTCTACTACGAACGCATTCAGCCCGTTGCCGCCAATACCGATTTGGAAGGCCTTTTGAGTATGTTTGAGCATGACAGAACCCACTATTCCAAGATGGTGGCCTCATTGATGCCGGTGCTCAATATGCTCACATCAAGTGAACTTGGCCCACTGCTATCACCGATTGCAAACGATGTGGATGACAGCCGGTTAATTACGGATTCTGGCCGTATTATCAACAATGCCCAAGTGGCCTATATCGGGTTGGATTCATTGACCGACGCCATGGTTGGCAGCGCCATTGGTTCGTTGCTTTTATCCGATCTCACCGCCGTGGCCGGTGACCGCTATAACTATGGTGTTGAAAATCGTCCCGTAAATATCTTCATCGATGAGGCTGCTGAAGTCGTCAACGATCCCTTCATTCAACTGCTCAACAAAGGCCGTGGCGCAAAAATGCGTTGTGTGATTGCTACTCAGACCTTTGCTGATTTTGCAGCTCGTACAGGCAGCGAAGCTAAGGCCCGTCAGGTGTTAGGTAACATCAACAACCTGATAGCTCTTCGGGTGATGGATGCCGAAACGCAGCAGTACATTACCGACAATCTGCCTAAGACTCGGTTGCAGTACATCATGCAAACTCAAGGTATGTCGTCCAACTCGGACAGCCCCGCGTTGTTTACCGGCAATCATGGTGAACGCTTGATGGAGGAAGAAGGCGATATGTTTCCACCGCAGTTATTAGGCCAGCTCCCCAACCTGGAGTACATCGCCAAGCTTTCAGGCGGCCGCGTGATCAAAGGCCGCATTCCTATTTTAACCAGCTCTACACAGGCAGCATAAGGAGTCTGTATGCATCATTCTGTCTGTCTTAAAATGACAACAATTACCAGTAAAGAAATGCTCGCTCAGTGCCAGCAACATAACCCCCAGTTCAAGGAAACTTTAAGGCTGCTTGAAACCGACTGGCCTCATGCTTTGGCCTCAGTGCACTGTTTGGCGGACTATTTAACAGATGCGCTCACTTTAGATGGCCATTCCATCTTTGATTTGTGCCTTTGTAATGGTTTGGGCAGTTATGACGAAGTCAGTTGTGATGATGACAGTATCCGACTGTGGCATTTCATTGAGGCACTGACCTGGACTGCCGCCAGTGCTTTAACGGGGGTTCGGCTGCGTGATCCTGACCATTTCGAGTGGGCTGCCGTAGATGGTGTGTATTTCTACTCCTGGATTCGTAATCGTCAAAATCGGATGGCGTATTTGGCTGAAGGTCGCATCGCAGTGCGTTATGAAAGTGGTCATACGACGACAAAGCGGCTTCAACAAGTAATTAAAGCCCGGATTATGACGCCAACCGTTGCAGCCATGCTGGCGCGAGTTGAAGAGGATGTTTGGCATGAGCAAGCATAAGTCGGTTTGGCTGCTGTGTCTGGCGCTGATGCTGGAGATTATTGCCATTGGCGTGTTAGTGCCCGGTGATTGGACTGGCCGGGTTATTAGTAAAGAGAAACAGATGATCCAAAATCAATTGGGCGCTCAAACAAGCTATTGGATTGGTCAAACTAGCCATGGCTGGTATCAATCATGGGTTGTAGATACGCAGATGGAGCAATCTGTGCGTGATTTTCTAATCCCCACTGAAGAGCAACGACTGCGCTCTAAAGGGATGGAGAACATGGGAGGCTTTTGGTTTGTCTGGGTGGAAGATCGTATTCAGGCATTTTTTGATGTGCTGTACCAAGTGTTCACTCGATTTGCTTTGCTGATGGTCTGGTTGCCCTTTGCGCTTATTCTCATGTTACCGGCGTTGTGGGACGGTTTGATGACCTGGAAGATTAAGAAAACAACCTTTGATTTTTCGAGCCCTATCATTCACCGCTACAGCATGATAATTCTGGGCTCAGGCGTCATTTTGCTGTTTATGGGATTGTTCGCCCCGCTGGCTATTCCACCGGTGGTACTACCGTCGCTGATCATCGGCTTGGCGTTGATGGCAGGGTTGGCGTTAAGTCACTTGCAGAAGAAGATATGAGGCCAGTTAGGCCTCATCTTGTAGAGCTAAAACCTTACGCCTACGGTATTGCCGTTCTCGTCTTCAGCTGGCAAATGATAAGTATCAATAAGGTGACCTTGAAGCCAAATATATTGCGGCATCCAAAACGAGTACTGTCGTATAAGAGCCAATACTTCTTTCAGCGGTTTGTTTGCATGAGGCTCGGCAAGACGAAAGTACATGAATGAGCAATCATCTCGAAAGTACTCCTGAAGCTCTGAATCCGATAGCGTTTCTTTTAGAGGCCTGTTTTGTTCGTCGTCCTCATCAGGGGAGTTGGCATAAATTTCAAATAGCTGCTTTTCAGTGAGCATCTCCAAGAAGTGGTCTTCAATTAAAACCCCATCACTGGTATCGACATCCATACCATCTTTGACATCAAAAGCCATGACACATCCAGAAGATAACGCCACTTCTGATGGTTTAAGTAAGTCATTAGCTTGCACAACTTGATGCCAATGATTAAAACCAGCAGATACTGCAACTTCATCGAGTGCTTGAGTGTGTGGAATAGATTTTTCACGTTTAAGCTTTCGTGCTTTTTGCTTTAAACGTTCAACCGAGGCAGAGGAAATGATTTTAGTAATTTGCATTGAGTTTCTCCTATTAGCGAATACGGTGCCCACTGCCGAGGTCGCAGAAAAAACCTAAGCAAAAAATAAATTTTGGGTAAGCGGATTAAATGGTTGATCTTACCTTTGCATGAGAGTGAGACAGACCGGCATCTCATCGGATTATCTGGTTGATGCTTCACCTACTGCTGGTGCATGTTTCCTTCGCTAATTCCAGCAAGAACCCCACACGCC
>NZ_JACDWU010000333.1:0-52710 GCF_016464045.1 Pseudoalteromonas sp. bablab_jr011
AAACCCAATAGAGCAAGTATGGAACTGGATACGACAACACTGTTTATCCAATAGAGTGTTTTCGGGCTATGACGAAATTGTTGATGAAGTTTCAAAAGCATGGAATCACTTTATTTCAATACCGGAGCGAGTGATGAAGATGTGTAATCGGGAATGGATAAAGTTGATTTAATCTTTATGCGGAATGGTATTACTCTAAGTAACTTTTGTCCAAAAGTGAGTTATTGTCTCTTGAACGCTCACTTGAGACTTTTGTATTCTAAAGTTCAGTCACATACTGGCAATATGCCTCACTGCCTTCATCTTCCTATATTTGAAGAATGCCAACTCCGTCTTATAGTTCTGCCATCATGATAGCAAGTAACATCAAACTTAATCCCCATTTAATATTACAGTAGCAGTTCAATCTCAATCTAAATAAGAACCAAATTGAGGACACGTTTCCTGCCACTTTTTGGCTTATTTATTATCTATGCATGAAGTAAAAACAAGGTAAAAAACATCATTTTCAATAAAAATATTGAAATTTATTGCTCCCCACCTCTCCACTGTATACCTGAAAGTAGCCCCGTTGCACTTATCTAAATTAAGGTCATGTTTATTGATAGATGAATTACACAGCTAGTTATCAGAGTGGCTCATTTATATTGCACGCTGATGGCTTTCAGCTATTCAAAATCATGATTGGACTTCACATCTAACAATTCGCCAGTCTTAGCTATCTTAAAGAAGATATTTTTCTCATTTTGGTTATTTTCTACTTTGACAACATAATAGCCCTCTTCAACATGGACTATTGAGAGCTTATCGTTTGCTACCTCTTTCCATGAAGCATCGAGTTTACCAACTTCAAAACCATAATCCTTAAAAGTCATTTTCTTGATTGACTTGGCAGCAATATTCATTGCTTTTTGGTCATTAATAAGATCATGGCCACTGTGCGCCAACGCCCCAACACTCACTAATGCAATGCAGATTAACGCTGTTGTAAATAATCGATTCATTACTTTTCTCTCCTGGTTTTTACTTTTACCATGTGTTTAATTATGCCGTTTATTATTTTAAGCCAATCACTTCATATTCACCCTTAACAAGCAGCTGTACGGCAATTGGGTTATCTGTTTTATTTTTCCAGTACCAACCGTGTGAACCGGCAAAGGGAGCTGTGAAGCTTCCTTTCATTTCATTACTGGTGGCAATCGTATAGCTTTCAAAATACCCCGTTGTGTCACCTTTTGGTTCACCATGCAAATCGAAATACAATGGCTCACCCTCTGTTAACCATTCATAGGTCATTTTGGCATGTTGGGGCATTGCAAACTTATATTCAACTCCTCTACCTGCAGGAACGATTACTTCAATGATCTGAAATTCATCGTCGGTGCCTTTATTCCCTGTCGGTGATTGACTTGGTTGTGCGTCTGTCTCTGCAGCTATCGCAATGCTGGTTAGGCCAAGCTTATGGCCAAGACCCGTTGGGTCAATGTTATATTCGGCCGGAAGAATTAAAGTCACCAGAGCAATGGCCGCAACAACCGTTGACGATACGCTCGCTATAATTAAGGTCTTTAAACTCACTGTGTGTTGCATACTCATCTCTTTTTTTTATGTGTTAACTAACGAAATAACCCGTTAATTGAAAACCAACTAACATCACACCAGCACTCATGAGTGCTGTATTTGTTAAGGTCGAAAAACGTTGGAATGATGGAAAATGTCGCCACGCATTTATGGCAATTAAAATAAAGATAAGCGCTGCAAATTGCCCCAATTCAACACCAATATTAAACGCAATTAAATTAACTAATAAACCATCCTCTGGTAATTGAAACTCTTGTAACTTCGTCGCTAAACCAAAACCATGAAACAAGCCAAAAATCAGCACCGCTACTTTTGTATTGGGTTGCCAGTTAAAGCAGCGTTTAAACCCACCTAGGTTATCAAACCCTTTGTAAATAACAGAAAAACCGATAATCGCGTCAATTAAGTAAGCATTAACGTTAATATCACCCAGTACACCGAGCAAAAGCGTAGTACTGTGACCAAGAGTGAACATCGTCACATAAAGCAACACATCTTTGCTGCGATATAAAAAGAAAATCACACCGACTAAAAATAATAAATGGTCATAGCCTGTGATCATATGTTTTGCACCAATATACAAAAACGGGACAAATTGTATTCCCTGATTTTGCTCTAAAAATGCACGGGTGTTGTCATCTACACCATGTGCCAACACATCAATACTGACGAGCCCAAGCACCGCAATCAAAAAGAGTAAGCTCATTTTTAATAGCTTATTTTGCATTCCAACTTCCTGTACATCTAATTCTTTCAAGTAATACGCCTTTCAATTTTTATCACATGTTATAAAGCGCAGATAAACCTGCTTGGCCAACTAAACTGTTAACTAGACTTAAGTGGTTTAACATTAATTGCAACGTTTGATTTACGTTTTCTCCTTTATAACGTTATCTTCATCATTTGCAGTAATGACTGTTAATTCAACCGACTTAGAAATAATTTCCTTCATCAAACAAAAGTTCAGCACTCCTTATTCGTGCAAAAAAAAGTCGCTTTTGATGGTTCTTCTACACAAAGCCTGCTATTTTTTAATCAGTTAGTATCTAAAAAATATACATCACCACATTTACTGCGAGGAGTGCTCAAAATGTGTGCACGGATTTCACTTATATCTACAACTATTTCAATCGCTTTAGCCTGCTCTTTGCCGTTAGCTTTTTCTGCAAAAGCCGAACAAAAACCTAACAATGCCAAGGTCTACCCATTAAAAGAAGCGTTCTTCGGTGAGCAACATGTCCATACAGGTGTGTCGATGGATGCGTTTATTGCGGGTAATAGACTAACGCCTGATGACGCCTATCGCTTTGCTAAAGGCGAAGAAATGATGGTGAATGGTAGTCTCCACAAAATAAAACGACCACTTGATTTTGTTGCTGTTACAGATCACTCAGAGTTTATGGGAGAAGCCTTTAGCCTAATGAATGAAGGGGCACCTGGTTACGACCACGAAATAGCCGTTGCTTTTCGTGAAGCTCCAGATTTAGAAACGGCATTAAAACTTTATAATAAGTACGTATTAGCCCCATTAGCAGGCGGTGGAGAACCTCACCCTGCATTTTTTCAAGGCCAAGAAGCCATTAAATCTACATGGCAAAAAAATATAGAAGCCACTGAAAAGCATTATCAACCAGGTAAATTCACTACCATACATGCCTACGAGTGGACATCTGCTCCTGGGGGGGCTAACCAACATCGCAATGTTTTCTTTAGAGATAACAATGTCCCTGATATGCCTTTTTCATCAAACGAAGGGGCCGATCCTGAGCAGTTATGGGCATGGATGCAAACACAACGCGACAGTGGCAAAAAAGTGTTCGCAATACCACATAACTCAAATGAATCGAAAGGCTTATTATTTGCTGAAGCAAGTCTTTCAGGCGTACCCGTAAACAAAGAATATGCTGAAAAACGGGCCAGTATGGAGCCACTCATTGAAATGATGCAAGTTAAGGGTAATTCAGAAGTTATACCCAACTTTTGGCCCAATGACGAATTTGCAGACTTTGAAAATGCAGTGTCAATTCAAAAGTTTAATGGTCGTGCGTTCATAAAAGAAAACTATGTGCGTTATGGACTAGGACGCGGCATTAAATATCATGCAGAGCTTGGAGTTAACCCTTTTAAATATGGGTTTGTTGGCGGAACAGACAGCCATAATGGCACACCAAGTAACGTTGAAGAAGACAATTACGCTGTCGGTAGTCACGGCTATGCCGACCAAACAGCCGACGTACGTTCTAAGGCAATGCTTGAAGGCGAAATGCTGATTGCAGACTCCAGTCCTGGCGCGTTGACTGCTGTGTGGGCTAATTCAAATACGCGCAGTGCGATTTGGGATTCAATGCAAGCAAAAGAAACCTTTGCCACCAGCGGCCCACGTATGAAAGTCCGTTTTTTTGCAGGCCAAGGGTTCAATAAAAGTTACAAAAATTACACCGACCTTGTAAAAGATGGTTATGAAAAGGGCGTGCCGATGGGCGGCGACTACAAAGGTAAAAAAGCCCCTGAGTTTTTAGTATGGGCAATCAAAGATCCTATTGGCCCAAACTTAGATCGTATCCAAATTATTAAAGGGTGGTACGAAAACGGTGAAATGAAAGACCACGTTTATGACGTTGTAGCCTCGGGAGATCGCCTAAAAGCAGATGGAAGTGTTACCCCTATTGATGCCCCTATAAATCTTAAAACGGGTGAATTCAATCAAGTAAAAGGGGCTGTTGAACTTATGTCAGTATGGACAGACCCTGACTGGGACCCAAATCAAGAAGCATTTTATTATGTGCGTGTTTTGCAACTGCCAACAGCACGTTGGACGTTATATGACGAAATAAATGCCGGTGTTAAATACCCTGATGATGTAAAACGTCAAATTGTAGAACGCGCATGGGCCTCACCTATTTGGTACGAAGTAGAGTAAGTATAATTAATGATTAAACGTATTTTAAAAGAGCCTATTACTCATTTTCTGGTATTAGGCTCACTCTTATTTGCAGCATGGAATTACCTTGCACCTTCGCAAGAATCAGAAAACAATGAGTATGTAATAGTGGTCGATCAAGCTAAGTTTGATCACCTAAAAACCCTTTGGAAAGCGCAGTGGAAACATGAACCTTCGAATGAGGATATTGCTGCCATTCTTGAGCGACATATTCGCAAAGAGGTATTTTACCGTGAAGCGTTAACCATGGGTCTTGATCAAAGTGATGAAATAATTCGTACGCGACTTGCACAGAAAATGGAAGCAGTTGCCAGCGATCTCAGCAATTTAATGCAGCTCCCTTCTGAGCAACAGCTTAAAGAGTTTCATCAAGCTCGCCCAGAACTGTTTACCATTGCGCAATCATTCGCGTTTGAGCAAGTTATATTAACGCCACAAGAGGCTCAAGAGCCAAAACTGAGTGAAATTCGCGCCCAACTAATAGCAAATCCAAATACACTAAACAGTTTTGAGAATCGCCGTTCAGTGCCTAACAACTGGCCTCTCATGCCTGAAAACACCCTCAAGAATGCATTTGGAGGCACCTTTGTTGAGCAACTCGCTAAGCAGCCAACAGAGCAATGGGTTGGGCCCATTGAGTCTGGTTTTGGTTTGCACCTCGTTAAAATTGCCAATAATACCCCCGAACATTTAGCCCCTTTCAGTGATATTAAAGACTATGTTTTAGAGCAGTATAAATACTATGCAGTCATCGACTCACAGCAAAAAATGTTCGAAACGTTGCTTAAAAAGTATCGCGTTCGATTGGAAGCTGACACCATTCCGACGGAAATAGAGCAAGAGTTTGCCGCATTATGAGAATGAAAGTATTTTGTTTTGCCTTGCTATTAATATGGGGAAGTTCAGGGTTTGCACATGAAATTCGCCCCGCGTATTTACAAATTAATCAAGTGACTGAACACGAGTATAATTTACTTTGGAAAGTACCCACTAACAATAACTTAGTGCAGAATATACGCCCTGTTTTCGAGCCTCAGTTTTCACTTTCTCCATTACCGAATCACATGGTAATAAATGGATTTGTATTGTTTCAATATCGGTTAAATGCCGATACAGAACTTGCAGGAACAACACTGACAATTGAAAACCTAAACCGCACCACTATCGATACTTTAATCAACATAAAATTGTTGAACGGGAGTCAATATAGTTTATTAATGAAGCCGAATGAAAATACGCTTTCGATTCCAAGCGAAGGCAGTATTTGGCAAATCATCACCTCTTATACAAAACTCGGAATTGAGCATATTTTAGAGGGCTGGGATCACCTGGCATTTGTTGCAGCATTGATGCTAATTGTTAGAGGCTGGGTCACGTTATTTAAAACAATCACCGCGTTTACATTAGCACATTCAATCACGCTCGGGTTAGCAACATTTGGTTATGTATCACTGCCACCTCCTCCCGTTGAGGCACTCATCGCATTGAGTATTTTACTGATTGCAGCTGAATCAATACGTATTAGACACAATCAACACAGCCTAACAACAAAATGGCCTTGGTTAGTCGCATTTATATTTGGTTTATTGCATGGCTTTGGTTTTGCGGGAGCACTAAAAGACATTGGCTTACCACAAGTCGATGTGCCTGCAGCTCTCTTGTTTTTTAACTTAGGGGTTGAGCTTGGCCAATTGTTTTTCATTACCGCTATTTTAGGCACCGTTGCCATTACTAAGCACCTTATTAAAGTGCCAAAACCCGCGGCTACGTTTGCGGCATACGGTATTGGTAGCCTTGCCTGTTTTTGGCTTATTGAGCGCATTGAAGGTATGTTTTTTTAATCGTGTTTAACGTAAGGCATGTTATTTGCCACTCTCTCAGCGAGAATAAATAAAATGCCTTACGTGCACTCATCAATCATTATTCACGGTGGTTAAAACTTTGTGGCTTACCTAATAGATAACCTTGGAAAAACTGACACCCTAAACGTTTTAAGTATTGAAATTGCTCTTCTGATTCAACCCCCTCGGCTATCACATTTTTTCCTAAGCTTGTCGCTAAGGTGAGAATCGCTTTCACAACCGACTCGTCTTCGGAGCTAATCAGCATTTTATCGATGAATGACTTATCGATTTTTAACGTATCAATCGGAAACCGCGTTAAGTAGCTAAGCGAAGAATAACCGGTTCCAAAATCATCTAAAGAGAGGTTGATACCCAAGTTTTTTAGATCCTTCATTCGCTTTATGAGCATCTCGGTGCCCATTAAAATAACCCCTTCGGTTAACTCTAGTTTTAACCGTGAAGGTTGTATTGAAAATCGATTAATTGTCTCAAGCACTTGCGGAACAAAGTTAGGGTCTTGAAATTGCAGCGCGCTGACGTTAACAGCTACACTTAAATTAGGGTTTGAATACGCATCATTTTTGCTCATTTCTTCACACACTTGCTCAAGAACCCACTGCCCTATTTGATTAATTTGTTTTGTTTCTTCTGCTATAGGTATAAAAACATCTGGTGAAACGCTCCCTAATTTAGGGCTATCCCATCGCAGTAATGCCTCATAACCAATCAGTTCTTTGCTGGTGTTATGAATAGGTTGATACACAACGTTTAACTCTTTTTTGGCAATGGCATTGATCAACCCTTGGTTTATTTCATTTCGCTCTAAAATAGATGCTTGTAATTTCGGGTCATAAAAACTAATCATATTTCGCCCTCGCTCCTTAGAGTGATACATCGCAATATCAGCCTGCTTCAGTGCCTCTGACAATTCAAAGTCGCATGCATTAATGATTGTGAGGCCAATGCTAGGTGTTGTATGAACTTCATACCCATCAAGGTAAAAAACACGCGAAATCGTTTCACGTATGTTTTGCGCAAAGCTATCCACAGAATGAAAGTCACCATCTTTTATGCACGTAGGATCATCCAGTAAAATAACGAATTCATCGCCCCCTAATCTGGCAATTAAATTAGGCGATAAAACAATACTTTCTAAACGGCGCGAGACTTCTTTTAACAGTAAGTCACCAATACTGTGCCCTAAAGTGTCATTGATCATTTTAAAATTATCTAAATCAATCAGCAGTAAGGCGTAACTGTGGCCTTGGGTATGATGCTTTGATTTAGCCAATGACTTTGCTTTGTCGATAAGATGACGTCGGTTAGGTAAATTAGTTAACTCGTCATACATTGCTAAGCGATGAACATTTTGCTCTGCAAGTTTACGGTCGGTAATATCAGCTCTAATAGCAATGTACTTATACGGCTTGTTATTTTCATCAATAAAAGGAACGACGGTTGAGTTAACCCAATATAAGCTGCCATCTTTGGCACGGTTACAGACTTCTCCTGACCACACTTGACCACTGCGAATTGTTTGCCACATAGTTTTAAAAAAGCGCGGGGGATGCGTCCCAGAATTGACTAACGCATGGGTTTTTCCGATAAGCTCTGCAGCAGAAAATTGCGATATGTTGCAAAACTTTTCATTCACACTCGTGATTACTCCCTTGCTATTGGTGGTCGCGACAATCGCATGCTGATCAAGGGCCTTTTTTAGTTCTGCTCGACTTCTATTGAGCTCTTCATTTTCTTTTTCGGCGAGCTTCATTTCGGTCATGTTTTCAATCAAACATAACAGGCTAATTACTTTTTCTGACTTATCATTTTCTGGGATCACATTAACATCAAGAAACAACGTTTCCTCATCGAGCCCTTTGAGGTTTATCGAAAACTTAACTTGTTCTCCCTTTAATGCCGTCCTTAAAAAAGGCAATACTTTATCGATAACATCGGGAGGGAAAACATCATGAATATACTTACCCTGAGTCGGTGTACGTAAATAAAAGTAGGTTTTTAGCGCATTCTGATTGTAATAACTCAACTTAAAATCAGCGCTTAATCTGAGCACACCTATGTTCATATTATCTAAGATTGTTTTCAGCTCATTTTTCTTTTTAGATGCATACAGCTCAGCCTTGTTCACCATTGAATAAGGATATAAAACCCCCTCAATAAATACGCTTTTATAGATAAATAACGCACCACATAACTTCACCAAATGCGCAATGACAAGGTAGGTATCAGACAGGGTTTGATACTGGGTAACCAACAATGAAAACAACGCCATACAAACTGATGATAATGCAAAATGAAGGTACCTTTTTTCACCATCTACGTTATGTTTCTTGTAAAACAAATAAGCCACGACGACATAACCAATTAATAGAACATTTTCTAAGGTTATTTTTACAATGGACACGCCTTCGCCATAAATAAAGAGAGACGGTAGGTTATAAGCAAACAAGGTGCCGAACGCGATTAAAATAACTGAAACAATTAACCCACAGCTTAGCCATACCATTTTCCTGCCATGAAAAGTCAGTGAGGCCGCAATGGCTGCAAACGTCAGTAATTCAAACATTCGCGCAGCTAAAGAAAAGAAAATCGACTTTTGACTTGAGCTGGGCGTAATAAACGCTGGCATACCAGCAAACGAAATCGCGTTCATGTAGTCCATCATTAGGACAATACTAAATCCGAATATGATGATATTCGTTTGTTCTGCGTAGCGGCCGTCAAGGCGCTGAAATTCAAGCAGTACCACTGATGAGAAAACAAAAACTGACAATAGCTCCGTTGTTAAATGCAGTATTTCAGTATTTTTTTGTGAAAATATATCGATACTTTCAAGCACAAAAAAGCATATTAAAGCCCCAATAATTAAGCTCGAAAACAAAACAAAATAATGGTTATTTACACCCTGACACTTAAAACCCGCTTTAGAGATGTACATTGTCTATTCTCCTTGCCAAATTACAGCAAACATAGGCGTAGCTAAAGCGTCTTCATCATGCTTACTTTGAGCAACAGCATGACTTTTTAAAACCTTTAAATTCAAGGTTTTTAATTGTTTTTTCATTGTATAAAACACAGCGTTTGAAAACTCAAAGCAGCATAAAAAATTAAAATCTTTACCAATTAACTGTTCTTCATCAACACCTACTTTTTGTGAAAGAAACAGTGAACTATTTAAAGTCGAGAGTATTTTTTCTAAATTATTTATTGGTAAATCACTTCGCATGATATCTGTTCCATTTACAGTCTTTTAATGGATTTAAAAATTAAATGCACAACATTTACTGGCTCATTTAAAAATGCCAGTTCAATATAAAGGGTTTTATTTAGCTAGATTAAAAATAAAAATAGAGGCGTGTTATATAAACCACAGACATTTAGCTATATTAACTTTGTCAACAATTGATTTTTCAACTGTGTGGCTATCAGCTAACTCAACGGTGCCATTCGCGAGATCTTTATTAACAATAGCCTGCGACTTATCATTTAATTCAACCTTTGCACCTTTTGGATAAAGACGAATAAAGTTAATAAATTTAGTCGTTAATATATGATCAAACTTACCAATTTGAGCGGCGTGATAAACTTTCTCAATCGCTTCTACACGTGAGAACTTTTCGCGATAATGACGCTGTGAAGTTAAAGCAACGTATGTATCAATGATACGAATTATGCGTGCTTCAAGGGGGATTTCGGGTTTTATTAGGCCATGAGGGTAACCAGAGCCATCACAATTTTCATGGTGGCACTTGATAATCTTGATCACATTGTCTTCAATGCCGCGGCTTTGCAACTCGCGGCAGCCCAACACAACGTGCTCATGAACACTGTCAATTGCTTTCGCGCTTAACTGCTTACTTTGCTTGTAATCAGGCGGGATCAAAGACATGCCAATGTCTTTTAAGAATGCTGACTTTGCAAAAGGGATGAGTTTGTCTTTTCTTAATTTTATTTCTTTTGAGAATAAAGTAATTAACACCAATAACCGCACGGACTCTCGAAATGATTGGGAGTCTTCGCTAATTTTTTCGTATATTAAATCCAGACGACTGGCATCATTAAGCACAAATAAAACAATATTTGTAACGGCTTGAGTTATCGCCTTGTTGTTTAATACATCTGATTGGCCACAGTCTTCAAGTGCCACTTTAAGGATTGATAACCCTTTATTCAGCGCACCAACCGATTTGTCTTCAGAGACATATAACGATCCCTCAAATTGCTTGAGTTTGTGCTTATCGCCTTCAGACTTAATTTTAACTTTATTTGTAAAAAAGGAGTTTTTAGCCAGTGTTCATTGACCCTAACTAACATACCTTTCTTTAATTGATTGGATTGTATTTTTTTCAATCTAAGTAACCTTGTAATAAAAAAACATTAGTTACTCATCGTCTTCCCATTGACAATTAATCCTTTAGTCGTTCTATTTTACTTAAAAAGTTAAATTACATCAATATAAATCAGAAACAAGCTAAGACTATGAATCAAAAAAAGATAATTGCAATTTAATTTAAAAAAACACTTTTTATAATACAATACTATACAGTAAATAATTCGATGAAATACCTAATAAAGGTAATTAAATATTAAATTAAACAACCCAAAATAATACCTAATAAAGGTAATTAGTTTCTTAATAAATAATCGTCAATTCTTATCGCGTTCATGAGTAGCGTATGTATAAAACGCATCAATTGGCATTGGTTTACTGTGGTAATAACCTTGGATCTGAATGCAGCCCAACTCTTTTAGGGTTTGTAATTGTTTTTCTGACTCAACGCCTTCTGCTATCGACTCCATATCAAGTGCTTTCGCCAGATCAATCATGGCTTTTACAATGGCAATATCTGCTTTAGTTGGATGTTCTAAATTATCAATAAATGACTTATCAATTTTTAACTTATCTAGTGCAAATTCCTTAAGGTAACCCATTGATGAGTAACCCGTCCCAAAATCATCAATCGACATTTTAAATCCAGCTTCACGCAGTTTAGTTATCGTGTTTAATGCAAACTGTGGATTACCAATCGCAATCGTCTCAGTCAGCTCAAGTTCAATACAGCTCGGCTCAATGGAATATTTTTGCAGTACCGTGGTCAAACTACGTAGCAAGTTCTTTTTAACAAATTTGGTAGCCGATAAATTGATGGCAAAAGTGAGCGCTGGCATCCCATTATCGCGCCATTGACGAATCGTTTTTACGGTATTTTCAAAAACCCAATCATCAATGTCACTAATTCGGCCACAACGTTCTGCAATCGGAATAAACTCAGCGGGTGAAACACAGCCTAACGAAGCTGAATGCCAGCGCAATAAAACCTCAGCGGCTACCATTTTGTTTGTTGCTAGTTCTATTTGAGGATGAAATACGAGTGAAAATTCGTTATTTTTTAGTGCGTAATTGATAGCATTAATGATCTGAGCGTGCCTCACACCTGCCTTATTCATTTCTTCAGCATAAAACAAGACATTATTACGGCCTAGTTTCTTCACCTCAAACATAGCCGACTCAGCCATCTGCAATAAAGATTCAAAGTCACTGGCATCCAGCGGGCACAGGGCAACCCCTATCGAGGCCGTTACAACAATTAACTCGTCGTTAATTGATAAGGGTTCTCTGATCACTTTGAGTAAGTTATGAGTACACTTATCAATCTCTTCTGTCGATGTATAGGGGGTAATAAATGCAAAGCGGTCACCTTGTAAACGCGCAACCATGACTTGTTCACCCATAAAATTACTCATTCTTGCACTCAAGTTCTGCAGTATTAAGTTGCAATTCCCTATTCCCAGAGCCTTATTAAGAATTTTAAAGTTGTCTAAGCCAATTAAGATAAAGGCTGATTTAATACCGACATGCGCTTTTATGACCTGCTCAAATTCCATTTGTAACTTCACTTGATTGGCAAGCCCTGTTTGCTGATCAAAGTAAGAAAGCTGATGTATTAAGCTTTCACTTTCGACTTGCTTAGTCATATCATGTTGAAAAGAAATGTAATTACTGATTGCTCCTTGCTTATCAAAAATGGGGTATATGGTTGTTTGCTCTACAATAGCATCTCCGTGTTTAGTTTTATTAACCAATGAACCAACCCACGCCTGTTTATTATTTAGCTGTTGCCACATCCCCTGATAAACACCTAAATCCGTTTGACCTGCGCTGATCATGTTCGGACTTTGGCCTATAAGTTCATCGTAACCATACTGACACATGTCTAAGTACGCCCGATTCATATATTCAATTTTGGCATCCGTATTCGTAAACATAATAGGGTGCGGATTTTGCTCTACAGCTTGAGATAAAATATGCATGCGTTTATTCAACGTGATTTTATTAAACCACTGCCACACTGATTCGGCCCACACGGTGAGCATGTTTTTATCATGAACTGAAAATGTTTTTTCTGTGTGTTGCAAAATAATCGCTAACTGACATTTGCCATGACGCACAACCGGCACCACCAGCAAAGAGCTGGCATTACTTGGCAAGCCAAACTCTTTTGCTTGCTTGCGATTAACAATGACTGCTTCTCCAACAGCGACTTTTTCTTGCAACTTACTGGTACATACATCCAGTTTTGAGCCATGCACCGCACGGTAAGCGAGCTGCTTATGTTCATTACAAATATAGAGCGATGCACCATCACAATTTGCAATTTCACGGGCTTGCTCAACGGCATAATTAAGCAAGGTTTCTTGATCTTCCTGAAACGAAATTTCGGTCAATGTAAGCAATCCCTTATTAAACTTACTTTGTTGAAGCAGTGCTGCCATTTGCCCTATTTTTTCTGTTACGTCACGCGCGACAACTAAATAAGTTTCATGCTCATTTTCATAAGTAAACAACGTCACAGAGAATTCAAAATGATGCGTACGTCCATTAATTAAGAGAGGTAATGCATCGATAGTAAATAATCCAAATAAATGATTTTGTTGCAGTGAGTGTATAAACTGCGGTGCATGTTGAGGAGCAAAAAGCTGACAAATATTGCGACCTAACACATTGTTCGAAAAGACACGACTCGGCGAATTGTCACTGTAAATAGTTTTAAACGTGCCATCTCGCTCAAGCTCAAAAACAGAATCGGGTAAAGCGGTGAGCGTTGCAGATAACTGCTCTGTTGAATTTTCAAGATCAGCATAGGGTTTGATGACGGTTTCAACAAACACGATTTTATATAATAAAAAGTAGGTCAAACCTTTATAAATATGACCAAAGAAGTTAAGTGTATCGGTTACATGCGAGGCATCATTATAGAGCGTAAAACACGCCTCACTTAATATAGCCAACAAACAAACAAGCGTTTTCCCAGCGATATTTAGAGTGTTTCTTGGTTTTCTTAATTGCGATGCAAACATACACGCAGCAAGGCTGTAGAGCGTAATCAGTGTTATTTCTATCAGCCACTTTTGTTGACTGCTGCCACCTCCTTCAATGTACAACGTGGGCAACCAATCGGGAAAATAAAATACAACAGCCACAATACACGCGGTCACACTAAGTAAAGTACTCAGCACAACACGCGCATTAAACAGCTTATAATTCACCCAAATAGCGGTTGCAATCACTAAAAATGCAGCGGCATTAAAAAACCGGGCAAACAGCCAAAAAGCAAACACTTGCTCCATGTTTTTCTCGTGATCACTGACACTTGAAAAACTCAAAAAGTGCAACGCATCAAAAATAGCAACACACAGCATAAGACAAGATAGCAACAATAACTTGCTATTCCGGGTGAAGTGCCATGTATTCCATCCAATAGCAAAAATTAAGAATGAAATAACAACTGAGAAAAGCTCAACACTGGTGTGCATGCCTACATAAAAAGGTTCAGTAGCAATTAAACCGACCTTTTCTAGCAGTAGTACGATGGCTAATAGCAACACACCGACACCAATGTAAGGTAAGGTATTTACAAGTTCTTTATGATGAGAAGTATGTACAAACTGTTTCACTAAGCTTTTAACTATTTTTATAAGTATTACTAAAAAGGATAGTAAAAATAACAGTTAAGTGTAGATAAATAATGAAAAAATCTGTCGGTGTTGCGCTAACTATTGCTTAGCGCAACAGAATGAAAACTAACCTTTATTAAAAGGATTCCGTGTATCTTGATTAGCATCGAGGTTACGCATCAAAATTGCGTGGTCTAAATCAATATCTTCCGGTAGAGGGATTTTTACAATATGGCCTGAGCCTTTTGCATCGCTGATTGATTCGCCCTTTTTGTTTTCCATAAACTCAAGGTTAAAGTTGATATTGCCTTTAGGTGTCATTAACTCAAGCGAGTGACCCGTACAAAATTTATTTTTAACATCAATTTCAACCAACCCATTGCTAGTACGCCCCAGCACTTCACCAACAAACTGTTGTTTATCTGATACCGAGTGACCGTACTCATAGTTTTGATAGTCTTGGTGTGCATGGCGCTTTAAAAAGCCTTCGGTGTAACCACGGTGTGCTAAGTTCTCAAGCGTTTTAAATAAGTTTGCATCAAAAGGACGTCCAGCCACCGCATCATCAATTGCTTTACGGTAAACTTGTGCGGTACGCGCCACATAATAGAAAGACTTTGTGCGCCCTTCAATTTTTAGGCTATGTACGCCCATTTTTGTAAGCTGATCAACATACTGTACGGCGCGTAAGTCTTTTGAATTCATGATGTAAGTGCCATGCTCGTCTTCAAATGCAGGCATGTATTCACCAGGGCGACCTTGCTCTTCCAGCATATAGACTTCATTACTTGGCGCGCCTTCACCGAGTGTGGGGATCACTGATTTAGGATCAATTTTATGAACCATTTCGCCCGTTTCGTTTTCGGTGCCCGGTTTTACATCGTAATTCCAACGGCATGCATTCGTACACGTGCCTTGGTTAGGATCGCGCTTATTAATATAACCCGACAACAAACAGCGTCCAGAGTACGCCATACATAATGCCCCATGAACAAAGACTTCAAGCTCTGTGCTTGGGCATAACTCGCGTATTTCTGCAATTTCTTCAAGTGATAATTCACGCGACAAAATAACACGTTCAATGCCTTGTTTTGCCCAAAAATTTACCGTGGCATAGTTAACTGCGTTAGCTTGTACAGATAAGTGAATTGGCATGTCTGGCCATTTTTCACGGACCAGCATAATTAAGCCCGGATCTGACATAATCAGCGCATCTGGCTGCATTGCGATGACAGGTTCAATATCGCGTAAATACGACTTTACTTTGGCATTGTGGGAAGCAATGTTCGACACAACGTACAACTTTTTATTTTGTGCATGTGCCTCATTAATACCGATTTGCAAGTTATCTAAATCAAACTCATTGTTACGAACACGAAGGCTATAACGAGGCTGACCTGCATAAACGGCATCTGCGCCATAAGCAAAAGCATAACGCATATTTTTTAAACTACCTGCGGGTGATAACAACTCAGGCGTAAAAGGGCGAGGGGTCAAAATAGGTGACGACATGAATGCTCCACACATCGAACCGAGTACAAATCTGTTGCATGAATTAATATGATTAACGAGCGCGGGAGTATAATAATCTGTGACTAGATTTTATTGATCTAGATCATAATTGCAGGTAACTAAGCCGCTAATTAACGCCAAACATTGCTGCTTGCGAAACACAACGAAAAAAAGCGCCTTTTGGCGCTTTGGTATCAATAACAATGTATCTTATAACTCGTCAATTAATGAGCTGAGCCATCGCCCCCGCGTAACACGCCTTTTGGCGCACTACAGCCATGCTCAGAAATATAATCAACGGCGGCTTTTGCTTGAACAACCCCCCAGCCATAAGCATGATCATACCCAGCCTCGCCCTGATCATCCGCCGACGCACGAAGCGCTAAGCGAATACCATTTGCAGTACATTCAGGGAAATTACTCCACACCACAGCTGCCACGCCAGATACATGAGGTGTGGCCATTGAAGTGCCTGACTTAAAGTCATGATCTGTAAACTCGGCAACACTTATTGTGGTTTCTTGCCCTAGTTGCTCCATTAAATGAAGCCCCTCATTCATCATTACCGCGCCCACAACCAGTGTCGTTGGATTAATATTACCCACAAGCTGGCCTTCGATGTTATTACGCATAATAACCCCCACCCCGCCATCGGCTTCGCATTGCTCAACCTTGCTATAAAACGGGCTATCACCACGCTCAACTAAACAAATTTTGCCTGTTACATCACCACAGCTTTCGGTGCCGCGTCCACAATCGACAAGCTCACCCGTGACCGAGCCAAAACGTGATCCATCCAATGCATAGTGCTGAAAGTTAACATCATCCTGCATTACACTAAATTTTGAAAAACGTCCTTTACCGACAGGAATTGTTGAGAACACCCCAACCCCTGGCGCTGATAACTCAACCTGTGAACTGCGCTGTGAAAAGCTTGCATGTTGCTTAACACTATCCACAGCGGCAACTGAAACCACACTATCGTAAGACGCAGGATAACTGTGTGATGCATCGCCTGAGTTACCTGCAGCTGCAATCATTAAAATATTATTACGCGCCACTTTATTAATTGCTCTTTCTTCAATCGGACTTGAATATTTGCCCCCTAAGCTCATGGAGATCACTGTTGAACCCGCTTGCTGACACTCATCAATGGCCCCAGCTAAATCAGAGGCATAAGCCCAACTACCGTTGCCTGTAAATACACGCACAATGTGCATATCCAGAGAGTGGTCACCCACAATACCGGCACTGCCTTTGTTGTCATCAATTGCAGCAATCGTGCCCGCAACATGCGTGCCATGACCAAATGGGTCTTCATACCAAACACCCGCGCCACCATCCGCTGAACCGGTCACGCCCGCACTCGGTAAATCAGGGTGACTTAATGCATAACCACTATCAATGACACACACCTTTTGACCGCCTTGATACTGCACTTTATCTGCCTGAACCATCGTATAGCCATAAGGTAAGAACTGCATCGGCTCTTCTGACATCAGTTTACGAGGTACATCGGGGTAAAACGCTTTAATATTCGATAAACCCGCTATCTCTGCCAATTGCGCTTTATTAATAGTGACTGCAAAACTCTCGAGTGACTTAATTTCTTTTTCTATTTTGACATTTTTAGCCTGTAGTGCCGATTTCACAATTGACGCTTTATTATTGTTCGCTTCAACCACTATGCGAAACGTCTGTTCTGCAAAACTGGGGAAACTACATGCGAGAGCCACACTTGCAGCAAGTACTGTTTTTTTATTAATCATCATTGGGCTCCTTGTTATTGTGCAGTCTTATCGTTTTTGCTCGCTGGGCAATCATGCAACTGAACGTTACCACTGATTGTTCCTGCATTGCTGTAACCTTGATATGGCCCAGACTCAAGCAACATCACATTTAAGAGCCCGTTTGCACCAATCCCTGTTTTAACGCCTTCTGAAATATCCATCATACAGGCAAAGCCAACGCCCTCTCCCGGCGCTGTTGGGTTGGTTGAGCTATAATTAAACTCCACCTGATACATTCCCTCAGTGCAAATATCTTGCTTACAGTACAAACGCTCATCACCCGACTCTGCGCCCTCAGGATCAACGGGCTCTTCGCTGCATAATCCAGCACCATACACGTTTGCATTAAACGCTACACCGCCCATTTGCTGCCAATCAATTGCTGTTAAATCCTTATAATTAACCTGTCCAGATACATCACCATCGCATCGCGCAGCATGCGCAGTAAAGACAGCTTTGCCCGCTCCGCCTTTTGAATTAAGCGTTCCACCTGCTGACACTCGTGCATCTATTTTTGCACAGCCACTCAATATAGCGGCTGTTGCAATTAACAACCCTAACTGTGTTAGTTTCATATTTTTTTCCTTGTAGTTTGTTTTCATTATCGTTTTATCCACTGTGACGCAAACTAATATTTCGAGTATATACATCTAGTTAAGAGCGACAGCACAGTATTAGAGCAACCAATAAGAGAATTCAATACGCAGAAATAAGCAAAAATGAACAGCACAAATGTAAGCAGAAAAAACGCCTTTATTTACAACCTGTTAAAAATAAATTCACACAACGTTCATATGTACCAGTTTGTACCAAAGTGTAATCAAGCACCAAATAGCACATTAAAAGATCTTAATTAAACACTGTTACACTGTGGTTATAGTGCATTGTGATACCCATTCGCTTATGAGATGAATGGCTTTGAAACACGAGAAACTAACAGAGAAAAGAAAAAAGGTGACCAATCCTATGGCCACCTTTTTTAGATCAAACGCAATTAACTATCCAGGATAATTGGTTTTGATTTAGTTATGTTAACAGCAAAGCCATTCTCATAAAAATTTTTACACGCCTGTTAAGCGTTCGCGGCGCTTTTTCCACAACAGAAATTGATAGCCAAGCAAGCCTTCAGCTTGAATGTTAATTCGCCCGCCCGCCGCTTTTTCAACTTTCAAATGACCTTGCTTGTCATCATGCTGAAAGTTAAATAAAAACGTTGTAAGGGTTTGTTTATTTAAGGTAATCGCTATTTTCTGTTTAGTGTCTTCGAGTACACTCACCAGCTCATTTTCATTAAAACGATATTTTATTTGCTTATTCGTCGCTATGAGTTTAGGCAGTAACTTTGCGATATTATCATTCCAGTACACAGAGCGCTTTGCGTACTCAATTGATGCAGCCTCATCAAGTTCCCATGTTGTCTCAAGTTCAGTTGGAAACTCAGCCTCTACAGGGTTCGATTCTTGATTGATTTGTGCATGTAAGTTTTCAGCTGTGCCAATCACAGATAATAAGCACATTATTTTTATTATATTTTTAAACATAAACAATTCTTTGTTGTAACAATAAAATGGCCCACATTTTGAGTGGGCCATCCACTAACCTAGCAAAATACTAGTCATCTATGTGTTCACAGCGACCAAACTCTGCTCCGCCTTTCACCGCTTCAACAACTTGTTTCGGGAAACTTAGTTCTTGGTTTATGCCATCTTTACATACAAAGGCTTTGTTGGCATCGACTTCAATGGTCACTGGTGTGGGAAGTCCGACAATACCAGCCATCATTTCGGAGCCGTTGGCACTGACACCGAAAATGCCATTGGTCATGAAGTTTTTCGCTTCTACGACACCTTGCTTACCAAAGAACTCCTGACCTGTCATCCAACCAATACCTTCCATATAGATGGTCGAACCAGCAGGCATGCCATTGATAAGCAGGCGGCCTGTGATAACAGATAAATCATCATTGGCATCAAGTACCATGTTCAATGGTAAACCAGCAATTTCAGCAATTTCTTCATGGCTCATATTATAAGGTGCCGCACATAGGTTGTAGATGAACTGATAGTATGGAACATCTTCGCACCAACGTAGACCACCGAGATTAGTCACTTCATCTGTTTTAGCATTCCAGACTTTCACCCCCTCACCGAACGCTCGACGGCCAAATCCACGTTGTGCACCAAAGGCGATACGCTCACCATCATAAGAAATTACAGAAGAGTTGAGTGCTCCGAAGTCCTTGTAGAGGTCTCGTAACTTACCATCCACCCACGCAAGCTGAGAGTTATTGTTGTTGCCTGAGCCGGTCACTGTTTTACCGTTACCAGAGATTTTATCTGCACGCACCCATGCTTCGGTTCGCTCACCATTAATACGTACTTCATAGCCATCTCCCCAAGAGCGAGGAATAAACTCTAAGCCATCAGTTAATGGTGTTGCTTTGCCTGTTTTAACATCCCAGACTGTTGGAACGCCATATGAACTTGACGCCTTGTCTGGTGCACACTCTACGCCACCAGTATTGGGGCGGCGAGAATTACCAACAACGGTTTTACCAGCATCATCCATATCCCAAATAGAGTGCGAACTCACACCTGACTGACTTGCCAGCGCACAGGTGTTATTGCTTGGGTCTTCAAGCACAGAGAGGTGGCCTGAACTGATATCCCATACTGCACCTTGACCAATGCCGTTACCGTCAAGATCAGCAATAACTGCCGCCTTTGTGGCTGTTTTACTCATCGCAGCAGAAGTGGCTTTTAAAGGCGCAAAACCTTGCGGCGTCTCCAGTGTTTCAAAAGTATTCTGTGTGCTGTTATAAATAAATGGTGTACCACCCTGAGTAGTACCTAATGCTTTCTTGCCATTTTTTGCATGATCGCTTACCCAGGCTGCCACAAGCGGGGTGTATTGAATACCATCTTGATAGCCATTGAAGTACATTTCAACTTCTTTAGTTTCACCTCCAGCGACAATGATTTCGGTCATGTTACACGCATTGTCAAGCGCTGGTGAAGTGCCTTCATCTTCATTCCAATATTCATTTTCAGAAATGATATCGGTTGGTGTCGTGGGGTAGCCGCCAGCACGAATTGGATCCATATACAGCGCATAGCGGCCACCAGGCGTTAAGCCGTTGATTGTGAATGAGCCATCAGGGCCTATACGCCCTTGGGTCATATTCCCACTTTGTTGGGTGATTACGTCTTGCAATGGATTATCGAGGTTACGGGCAACCATATTCATGCCTGCATACTCAACACCTTCTTTGGTGTAAAGTTTTCCTTTAATGGTTCCGTATTTGGTTTTGTAATCCGCAGTTGGATATAAATCAGAGATATTGACGATATCATCGCGTACATTTACCGTACCCTGTGCTTCGCCCTCGATACCACGTACATTAATAAATGGAAACATTGTTTCGATACTGTCGACAGGCGCACTATTCCGCCCAGTGTACGAATTCGTACCCGCACAACCAGCAACACCATCATACATAAGGTAGTTTGGGTTAGCTATATAGGTAAAGTGACCATTTGCCTGTGAGTGTGACATATTCATCGCGTGGCCAAACTCATGAGTAAATACGCCTTGTATCATCTTACCCTCGGTGTCGTTGATATCGACATACCATCCATTCATCAGCGCAGTTGCTTCTAGAATTTCACCCGTTTCTTCATCTGCCCATTCAGGAAAAGCAATACCGAGCACAGATGAACGAGGAACTCCAAAGTAATTTTCGAGGATCGCACCGTCAGTATCATAGTTAACCCAAAAACCGTAGCCGTTTTCGGCGCCATATATTTGGTCAACATTAGAAGCGTTAACGTCGCTAATACCAGTTTGACTTTCAATTGTGCCTGCAAGTGCCATGTCTAAGGTTGAGGTTTCAACATTTGACCACTGTGCGACAGCATCTGCTGTGACTGCATTCGCCTGCTCAATCGTTAGAAAAGTGTAATCTCGGTCTAAAGGAACGTATTTTGGTAACACAGTGCCATCTGGTAAAGTTATATCGACATTGAATGTCGTGCCTTGCTCTAATATGGTAAAAGCCTGAACGTCGTTACCGTCTTTGTCTTTAATAACTTGACCACCATCCGTCCATACAGGAATAGTGCCTTTGGAGGTGTCCCATTTATACGGTGCCATGGTTTTATCATGAATATATAAAGGGCCGCCAGCGAGTGAACTGGCTGAAAGAGTGGCTAAGGCAAGGGCTGCTGTAATTTTTGAAAATTTCATTATTGTTGTACTCCAGTCAGTTTACCCACCAAATTTATAAATACATCGGCCTTAACTGCTCCCGGACTGGTGAGCATATTGCGTTCTTCATTTGAAAAATTAGATGTATCCATGTCTTCAAATAGACCGGCATTTGCAAATTCGTTTACGACTTTGCCATCGCGTACAACAAACTTACCTTGTGCCATGCCCGCAGTTGTTTGAAAACCGGTAATAGAAGCTGGTTTGTACATAAAAGCAATGACGTTTTCACCTTCATGCCACTTTGCGAAACCATCTGGAGTAACCCCTAAATACACTTTGCCATTGCCCATTGAGCGAGGCTTAATTAAACCAAATTGACGAAAAGTGTAGGTCGAGTTTTCTTTTAATTTGCCTTTTGCATCAGACCCAACTTGAATAGTGACTTCAGTGTAAGGACGCTTGTTGTCAAACCCATCGGTTACTTTAATAACCTCGCCAGTAATAATACTTTGAGATGCTTGCGTTAGTTCTTGTAAGTTTTGTTGCTTTAATTTCATTGCATTGGCAGCTGGCGACAATGCCATCGCAGTGCCTAGTGCAAAAATAGATGCACATGACAGCTTGGTTAATGACCTGCGTAGTTTCATTCATATCTCCTATCATTCTTTAATTCGTGTATTTATTGTTTTAAATCAGGATTTATAACTACAAAAAACCTAATCACTAATTATTTATGGTTGAATAAAGACAAGAGTTCACGCAAAAAAATGTAGCCTTTTGTACACTTAAATTTAACATTTCGATTGCAATTTAAAAGGTGCTTATTTTTTATTTTAAGGTAGGGTAAAAAGAAGAAAAGTGAATTTAAAACCTATATATTCAGAAAGTTAAATTTATAGCAGCATAACACATTGGTATACGTTAACAGCGCAAAAGTGAATGAAATGTTAACAAAAATAAGGTTGTAAAAAGGAATGTTCCACCTAGATAAGTAAAGTAGCGATATGCAAAGTAACTTCACTTATCTAGTTCTAGTGCCTTTTATGATTGCCTAAAAAAGCGCAACTTCTTCTGTTTCGAGTGTGAACGTTTTACCATTTGCAAAATAAATATCTATATAAAAAATATGACTGCTTTGCAGTTCAGGCGCTTGATTTGGTTTTAGTTCAATAAACACAGGTGCTGTAGTAGGTAATATGTCAGCAAAATCAGCGACACTGGCATAGCCTCCCTCATTAAAGTAGTCAAAGTCATTCACATACATCTCTGTGACATTGAAGATACTATTCAAGCTCATACCAGCCGTTAGTTCGCTGCTATAATCGGCGCTTGAATAAACATTAATTGCAGTAATGCTATTAATACTGCCAAGCACCACAGCCGCCACTGGGCAATCAGCGTATTCTTTATTAGGATCTGGTTCGTTACCGTCTTGATAAACACCGTCACCCATTCCGCTTAGCTTGATTTTATAGGTGTCAAAGGCAATGGGTGTAAGTGTATTTGCGCTATCCTGTTCAGCTACCACAGCGTAGTTAGCAATATCGATGGCTACAGGTGAAGGCGGACATGTTAATTCATCATTTGAATCTGAATTACAGCCAGCTAAAACACTAGCAAGTAAACCTATTAAAAGAAGTTTTTTCATTGTTTTTCCTTATTTTAGTACTCTATTTTCCTTGCTGAAAATGATAACTCAAAATCCCTCTGCAGTAACAACTTTGCAGTCATAATTGAATTAAAGGCAGCCTTTTAGGGCAATCGCCAAAAGGATCATAAAAATGCCATCTATGCTCTATTTAATAAAATTAGGAATTTTAGCGTAAAGCGCGTATAATTCGCGCCCGTTAATATTTAACCTTTTATATATAAAATTATTGGAGCACAAAGATGGCTTTAGAGCGTACTTTTTCAATCGTAAAACCTGATGCAGTTGCTAAAAACCACATCGGCGCTATCTACAACCGTTTCGAAACTGCAGGTCTTAAGATCGTTGCAGCTAAAATGGTTCACCTTTCAAAAGAAAAAGCTGAAGGCTTCTACGCTGAGCACAGCGAGCGTCCTTTCTTCGGTGCTTTAGTTGAGTTCATGACATCTGGTCCAGTAATGGTTACTGTTCTTGAAGGTGAGAACGCTGTACTTAAAAACCGTGAAATCATGGGTGCTACTAACCCAGCTGAAGCGCTAGCAGGTACATTACGTGCTGACTACGCTGACAGCATCGACGAAAATGCTGTTCACGGTTCAGACGCTGTTGAATCAGCTGCACGTGAAATCGCATACTTCTTCGCTGACGAAGAAATCTGCCCACGTACTCGTTAATATCGAGTTCACAGCTAAGTCTGTGATGCAGAAGAAAAAGGGCTTTCGAGCCCTTTTTTAGTCATTAGCTAAGCTTATTATTCGTCTGTTTAGCTAATGACTAAGTCGATTAAATAATATACAATCGCGCACCCTAAATACTTATACCACCGTCACTGATTGAGGTTGTTTCATGACCACAGAAAAAAAGATTAATTTATTAGATTTAAACCGAGATGCAATGCGTGAGCTTTTTGTATCCTTCGGCGAAAAGCCGTTCCGTGGCGATCAGGTGATGAAATGGATTTATCATTTTGGTGTAGATAATTTTGACGACATGAGCAACGTCAATAAAAAGTTAAAAGAAAAGCTTAAAGCTGAATGTGAAATTGTTGCACCCGAGATCTCAGTAAAACAAGTAGCAAGTGATGGCACAATTAAATATGCCTTATTGCTACAAGGTGGCCAAGAAGTTGAAGCTGTGTGGATCCCTGAAAAAGACCGTGCAACCTTATGTGTATCGTCACAAGTAGGCTGTGCGCTAGAATGTACTTTCTGCTCAACAGCGCAGCAAGGCTTTAACCGTAACCTAACGGTATCTGAAATTATTGGCCAAGTATGGCGTGTTGCTAAAGATATTGGCCTTGATGGCGATAGCACCAAACGCCCTGTTACTAATGTTGTAATGATGGGTATGGGTGAGCCACTTTTAAACCTTAAGAATGTTGTGCCAGCAATGGAACTGATGATGGATGACTGGGGTTTTGGTCTATCAAAGCGTCGCGTTACACTGAGCACATCTGGTGTTGTTCCTGCTCTTGATTTACTAAAAGAAAAAATCGACGTTGCGTTGGCCATCTCTCTTCACGCGCCAAACAACGAGCTGCGTGACGTGCTAGTGCCTATCAATAAAAAGTACCCAATTGAAGAGTTTTTAGCGGCGTGTCGTCGTTACATCGATGGCTCAAAAGCAAATAAAGATGTCACTATTGAGTACGTCATGTTGCAAGGCATTAACGACAGCACCGACCAAGCCCATGAACTGGTTAAAACATTAAAAGGGACACCGTCTAAAGTAAACCTTATTCCGTTTAACCCATTCCCTGGCAACGAATATGGTCGCTCAAGTAATAGCCGTATTGACCGTTTTTCTAAAGTACTACAAGCGGCAGGCATTACCTGTATTGTTCGACGTACTCGTGGTGACGATATTGATGCAGCCTGCGGTCAATTAGTGGGCGATGTGGTTGACAGAACAAAGCGTTTAGCGAAAAAGAAAATGCGCGATGACAACGCAATTGCTGTTAATATTCATCAAGCATAATCGTTAAATCCAAGACAAGCCTTTGTGTTAAGCAGCTTATTTTTAAAATAATAGATGCAAGACAAAGGCTTTTCGGTAAGATAGGCATACGGAATCAAACAAGAGATTAGGTAATGCGATCTTTACTTGCCATAACTGTTAGTGCTTTAGCATTAGCTGGGTGTGTCACAGAAAACAGCTACAACGGAAGTAACAAACCTGTTGTTGAAAATAAAATCAATAATACTGGTGCCGCGCGTACTCGTATAGCCCTTGCTTTACAGTACTTAAAAACAGGCAATAACTCGCAAGCAAAGTATAATTTGGAGCGTGCAGCTGACTTCGCACCACAACTACCTGAAGTACACTATTCTCTGGCATATTATTATCAGCAAGTTGATGAAAATGAGTTGGCCGACAGGGCCTATCAACAAGCATTAAAACTTGATCCCGACGATCCTAATACCTTAAATAACTATGGGGTCTTTTTATGTGGTATCGGTGAATATGACCGCGCCGCAGAAGAACTCCTTAAAGCCATTGCGATTCCAAGCTATATTCGTGTAGCCGAAAGTTACGAAAACTTAGCGTTATGCGCCGTTGAGTTTAATGATTTTGAAAATGCTGAAAAATATTTTAAATCAGCATTAAGCCACAGCTCACAACGCCCATCATCATTAATAAACCTTGCAGGTTTATATTATGCTAAAAGCGACTTACATAAAGCACAGGAAGTCGTGGAGCAATTTGAATCTACAGGCCGTGTCACTCCTCGCGCTTTAATGCTAAGTTACCTTATTCAACAACGCATGGGCCACATTGAAAAAGCAGAAACCACGGCGGCCATTATTTTACAAACTTACCCCGGCTCAAGTGAAGCTAAAGCCATCTCCTCTCAGCAGTTAAAGAGCACTGAATTTGAGATTTTACGAGAAAAATACCGCCTTTCTCAGTTAGAAGAACTGCTCATTTCAAGCGATTACTCGTCGGTAAGTAAAGATCAGCCAAAAATCCGTATCGTAAAGAAAAAAGCACCGCCTAAGCCACAACAAGCAAGTTCGGCGAGCACAACAGTAGCTGCAAACACAACAATAGAGCCTGTCGCGACAATTAAACCTGCCGCAACTGAAGAATCAGCAGCGGTGTCTGTCGCTGCAGAACCAACAGACACACAACCTATGGCAACCATGCCAACGCCCGCAGACTCATTACCAGAAGTAAAATCTGTTGAAGTTGCGCAAGCTGATATTGAGCACGTTGCCGCAGTGGAAGAAAAGGCCGCAGTCGAAGAAGAGGCCGCTGTCACGGCACCTAAACAACAGCCAGTGGCAACCGTACAAAAAACGCAGCCTAAAATAGGCGGTTTTACCACCGTGTCATCACGCCCAGTAGTAAAAACCGCGGTGGCTAACGATACCTCAGCAGTTGTGAATGCACTTGGTTCATCACAAACCAGAACGCCAGCAGTTGAGCCCACACAAACAAACAGTGATGACGTAAAAATTGTTTCATTTGGTGCTCCACAAACACCTGAAATAAAACAGCAAATTGAGCCATCTACAAACGCGGTGAAAAAAGACACTGGCACCGTAGTTTTTTACGAAGCAGAAAAAGATGCCGATGTATTTAACACCCGTTCTTCTCGTTCTGCGCAAACAAGTAACACGCGCTACAGCGTCAGCACAGAGCAATTACAACTGCCCATGCTGAACCCCAGTGTCGCCGCATTAAATATTCCTTACCATGTTATTCAAAATGGTGAAAACCTATTTAGCATTTCGGTGCGATACAATGTTAAACTACAGAAGATTTTGCAATGGAATGGCTTAAAAGAATCGGATCGTGTGCAAAACGGCACAAAAATCTATTTAAATGATCCGCACATTTACCATGACATTAACGCTGGCGATACTCTTTATGGCATAGCCACCCAGCATAGCGTATTGATCGATCAATTAATGCGCTGGAACAAATTGAGCCCAGATGTAGCCCTAAAACCTGGGCATAGACTCTTATTGGTAGACCCAGACTCATACGCATTATGAATGAAGAAAACACGTTAGAACAACCGCAAGAAACGCTCGGCCAAGCGCTAAAAAAGCACCGCGAAAATGCGGGAGTGAGCCTTGAGCAACTTGCCGGAGCATTAAAATTATCTGTTTTACAATTACAGAGACTAGAAAACGACGAACACGAGTTACTTGGCCCTGCCACGTTTGTTAAAGGCTATATTAAAAGTTATTGCCGAGAGCTTAAAATTGACAGTCAAGCCATGCTTGCATTACTGCCTGAGCAGATAGAACCTGCGAAAAAGTCAAAAATGCAAAGTTTCTCTCGTCGTACTGAAAAAGAAGCACATGACAGCCGCTTAATGTTGTTCAGCTACTTTATTTTAGCTGTAATCATTGGCTCGTCTGTTTTTTGGTGGTGGCAAAATAGCGCACCAGCGATTGAAGAGCCCATTAAGACAATTCAGCCAAATCAACTTGAAACAAGTGAACTTTCGTCCCCTGTTCAAGAGCCTCCCGTTGGCCAAGAACACACTGAAAGTGCAGCACCAATCAGTACTGATTTAGCTGTTGCAGAGTCTGAACCAGCTTCTGCGACAACACCACCTGTGACACCAGAGCAAGCAAGCTCAAGCGATCCTGAACAAAGCACCATTGTCATGCACTTTAATGAAGACAGCTGGGTTGAAATTCACGATGGCAACGGTGACCGCGTAGCATTTGGCGTAAAAAAAGCCGGCTACGTCATGACTGTCACAGGTCCACAGCCATTTAATGTCGTGCTAGGCAAACACCAAATGGTTGATAT
The DNA here is from genome assembly GCF_016464045.1 of Pseudoalteromonas sp. bablab_jr011. Lineage (NCBI taxonomy): Bacteria > Pseudomonadati > Pseudomonadota > Gammaproteobacteria > Alteromonadales > Pseudoalteromonadaceae > Pseudoalteromonas > Pseudoalteromonas sp. bablab_jr011. The sequence continues at coordinate 28,273 of NZ_JACDWU010000333.1, forward strand.
TACGTTTGAAGGTCAACCTGTCGACACCTCACATTTTGCCAAAAACCGATTAGCTAAATTTACTTTACCGTTATCAGAGTAACCGCAATGTTTTCAGAATCTCCTATTAAACGCAGAAAATCGACACGCATTAACGTAGGCAATGTCCCCATTGGTGATGGTGCACCGATTGCTGTTCAGTCGATGACTAACACCAACACATTAGATGTCGATGCGACGGTTGCACAAATTCAAGCCATTCAAGACGCTGGAGCCGATATCGTTCGTGTTTCAGTGCCTACCATGGAAGCGGCTGAAGCATTTAAAAGCATAAAAGAACAGGTCACTATTCCACTGGTGACTGATATTCACTTTGACTACCGCATTGCACTAAAAGTAGCGCAGTATGGCGCAGATTGTTTACGTATCAACCCAGGTAATATTGGCAGTGAAGAACGTATTCGTGCAGTGGTAGACTCTGCACGCGAGCACAATATTCCCATTCGTATTGGTGTAAATGGCGGCTCATTAGAGCGCGATTTACAAGAGAAATACGGCGAGCCAACGCCCGAAGCATTACTAGAATCAGCAATGCGCCATGTTGAGATTTTGCAACGTTTAGACTTTGATCAATTTAAAGTCTCGGTTAAAGCATCAGACGTATTCTTAGCAGTCGGTGCGTACCGACTCCTTGCTAAAGAAATTGATCAGCCACTGCATTTAGGTATTACGGAAGCTGGCGGTATGCGCTCTGGCTCAGTCAAGTCTGCAGTGGGTTTAGGTATGCTGCTTGCCGAAGGTATTGGCGACACATTACGTGTGTCACTTGCGGCTGATCCAGTGCAAGAGATCAAAGTTGGCTTCGATATATTAAAATCGTTGCGTATTCGCTCGCGTGGTATCAACTTTATTGCGTGTCCAAGCTGTTCGCGTCAAGAGTTTGATGTTGTTAGCACGATGAACCAACTCGAAGAACGCCTTGAAGACGTTGTTGAACCCATGTCAGTGTCTGTCATTGGGTGTGTGGTTAATGGTCCCGGTGAAGCCCTCGTGAGTGATATTGGCCTTGCGGGTGCAAACCGTCGTTCAGGCCTTTACATTAATGGCGAGCGTCAAAAAGCACGTATCGATAACGACAACATTGTTGACCAGCTCGAAGGCTATGTGCGCGACTTTATCGCTAAAAAAGAGAAAGAAACGCCAATCGACATCAAAATAGTTGAATAATACGAATATAGTCGGCAAACCCAGCGGTTTGCCGTTTACCTTTACCGCTCAGACGTTATAATAGCGGGTCAATTTTTAGTTTTCTTGATGCGTAATGATTATTTACGCAAGTACAGTATTTAGGATTTATCAGTGGCAAAACAAATTCAGGCAGTTCGTGGTATGAACGATTGTCTGCCAGGCGACACGCAGATTTGGCAGAAAGTAGAAAATATCTTACGTGATACCGTTTCATCGTTTGGTTATCAAGAAATTCGTTTTCCAATTGTTGAGTCAACCGATCTATTTAAACGCTCTATTGGTGAAGTTACTGATATCGTTGAAAAAGAAATGTACACATTTGCTGACCGTAATGGCGATAACCTAACACTTCGCCCTGAAGGAACCGCGGTGTGTGTACGTGCAGGTAACCAAAATGGCTTACTGTACAATCAAGAGCAACGTTTATGGTACATGGGACCGATGTTCCGCCATGAACGTCCACAAAAAGGCCGTTATCGCCAATTCCACCAATTTGGTTTAGAAACATTCGGCATTGCCACTGCCGATATTGATGCAGAAGTTATTTTGCTTACAGCCCAATTATGGAAAGAATTTGGTATTAGCGAACACGTTCGTCTAGAGCTTAACTCATTAGGCTCTAATGAAGCACGTGCTGACTATCGCGATGCCCTTGTTGCCTACTTAGAGCAACATGTTGATGTGCTAGATGAAGACTCAAAACGTCGCATGTATTCTAACCCATTACGTGTCTTAGACAGTAAAAATCCAGATGTACAAGCAATCTTAACTGATGCACCAAAACTGTCTGAGCATTTAGATGCTGAATCAAAAGAACATTTTGAAAATTTATGTGAACGTTTAGACGCAGCTGGCGTCGAATACACGGTAAACGAAAAGCTTGTACGTGGCCTTGACTATTACAACCGCACAGTTTTTGAGTGGGTGACAGATAGTCTGGGCGCACAAGGAACCGTATGTGCCGGTGGTCGCTACGACGGCCTAGTTGAGCAACTAGGTGGTAAAGCAACCCCAGCCGTTGGTTTTGCAATGGGTCTTGAACGTTTAGTTCTGCTACTACAAGCATTAGAATGTGTAGGTGACATTCGTCGCAGTGCTGATGTATATTTGGCAGCCATGGGCGACAAAGCCAGTATTCAAGCGCCTATCATCGCAGCTCAACTTCGCAAAGATGTGGCGGGTCTTCGAGTGATGGTTCACGCTGGCGGCGGCAATTTTAAAAAGCAATTAAAACGCGCTGATAAAAGCGATGCATTAGTTGCGCTCATTATCGGCGAAGATGAATTAGAACAAGGCGTTGTGACTGTAAAATATTTACGTGAGCGTAAAGAACAAGTCACCTTAAAACTAGAAGAAGCGAAAACGCTACTAGCTGAACTTATTTAAGTTCAGTTAGCAACAGAGGTAAGCATGGAAATTTATTCAACAGAAGAACAACAAGCAGAAGCGATTAAACGCTTTTTTCGTGAAAACGGTGTCGCACTGGCAGTGGGTATTATCGCAGGCCTAGGTGGTTTGTATGGCTGGAAAGCATATAATCAACACCAAATCACCAGTGCTGAAAATGCATCAGACTCATTCACTCAACTTGTTGATAGCGGTGCCGTGCTAGACAAAGCAGAAACGTTTATCAAAGATAATAATGAATCAAGCTACAGTACCTTAGTTGCTTTCGTTGCAGCTAAAGAAGCCGTAGAAAAAAATGATCTTGATGCGGCAAGTGAAAAACTTAATTGGATTATCACGCACGAGAAAAACACCGAGTTAAAAGCCACAGCTGCAACGCGTCTTGCTCGTGTTCATCTTGCACAAAAGCAGTATGAGCAAGCATTAGCAACATTAAACTCAACGTTACCAGAATCATTTGCTGCAACGGTTGCGGAATTAAAAGGCGATGTGTTTGCTGCACAAGGTGACAAAGACCAAGCGCGCAGCCAATATCAAGCTGCGGCTGATAAAGGTGGCCTTGAAAATAACCCGTTATTACAAATTAAACTTGATGACTTAGCACAAACTAGCCCAGCGGCATAAGGGGTTAAGATGAAGAAGTTAACAGCGGCAACACTTGCTCTGTGTATTGCGACCCTAACAGGGTGTTCATCAAGTGATGACGAAGATGAATTAGTATTACCAGAAATTGTTAATCAGTTTGAAACAAAGGTTGTTTGGCAAGAGTCGATTGGTGATGGTGTTCAGCACTATTTTTCTCGCCTCACTCCAGCGGTATATAACGACGTTGTGTATGTTGCCAACCGTGAAGGTGAAGTAGAAGCCTTATCGCTTGAAAATGGCGATACTCTTTGGCATACCGATGTACGTGAAAACCCCGCTTTTTGGCCTTGGGAAACATCTGAGAGCGCTAAATTATCAGGCGGTATTTTACAAGCTTATGGTAAAATATTCGTTGGCTCTGAGCACGGCTATTTAACTGCTCTTGACCGCGAAACGGGTGAAATTATTTGGCGCAAAACAGTGCCGGGCGAAGTACTTTCAAAACCAGCTGCGGGCGATGGCCTAATATTCGTTAATTTGGGTTCTGCTAAATTACTGGCCATTCACCCAGACACAGGTGAAGAACGCTGGCGTTATGAGCAAGAAGTACCGCCACTAACACTGCGTGGCCAAAGCTCACCAACGGTTGCGAATGGTGGGGTATTAATAGGCCTTGAAACAGGCAAGCTCAACGTATTAATTTCAGAAAACGGTTATTCTGCTTGGAGCGCTGAAATTGCGTCACCAAAAGGGGCTTCTGAGTTTGAGCGTTTAGTTGATGTCGATACACAAGCTTTAATTAGCGGCCCATATGCTTATGCTATCGCCTATAATGGTAACTTAGCAGCCGTGGATATTCGCTCTGGTAATGTTGTATGGAAACGTGAGTACAGCAGCTACCGTGATTTATCGATGGACAGCCAATATATCTATATTGTTGACAGCAACGGTGTGGTATACGGCTTAGATAAAGTGTCTGGTATTGAACGTTGGAGCCAACCTGCTCTACGTGGCTGGTACTTAACAGGCCCAACAGTTGCTGGAAAATATTTAGCATTGGGTGACCAAGAAGGTAACCTACACTGGTTAGATAAAGAGTCGGGCGAGCTTGTATCGCGTGAAGACTTTGACAGCTCAGGTTTCTTTATTGAGCCTGTTGTTGCCGGTGACAAGTTAATTTTATACACCCGAGATGGTGAAGTTAGCGCGGTTAAAATTCCAGACTAACTTACTAATAGTAAACGTTATTTTTCTAAGGCTTCGCTTGGCGAAGCCTTTTGTTGTTTTTTAAAGAGGTAGTTTATGCTTCCCGTGATCGCTCTTGTTGGGCGACCCAATGTGGGCAAATCCACATTATTTAACCGTTTAACACGTACTCGTGACGCCCTCGTTGCCGATTTTCCAGGCTTAACACGAGATAGAAAATATGGCCAAGCTGACTATGATGGCTATGAATTTATCGTGGTAGACACGGGCGGTATTGACGGCTCTGAGCAAGGTATCGAAACTGAAATGGCTGAGCAATCGTTACTCGCGATTGAAGAAGCCGATATCGTATTATTTTTAGTTGATGCGCGCGCAGGCATGACAGCCGCAGACCAAGCAATTGCTAATCACCTACGTAAACAGCAGAAGAAATGCTTTGTTGTCGCAAACAAAGTAGATGGTATTGATGCTGACTCATACTGTGCAGAGTTTTTTCAATTAAGCTTAGGTGATATTCACCACATTGCCGCGGCTCACGGTCGTGGTATTACGCAGTTACTTGAAACAACACTTCAACCAGTTATCGCTGAAATGGCTGCACAAAACGATGACGTTGAAGAAAGTGATGACGAATTAATTGATCTTTACAGTGAAGACGACGACAGCGAAGAGAACCAACAAGCATTTGCAGATAAACCTGTAAAACTCGCAATCATTGGTCGCCCAAATGTGGGTAAGTCTACGCTGACTAACCGTATTTTAGGTGAAGAACGCGTTATCGTTTACGATATGCCAGGTACTACGCGCGACTCTATCTACATTCCGATGACGCGTAATGACAAAGAGTACATCCTTATTGATACCGCTGGTGTTCGTAAGCGTAAAAAAGTAAGCGACGTTGTTGAGAAATTTTCTGTTATCAAAACGCTGCAAGCTATTGAAGATGCGAACGTTGTATTACTGGTTGTTGATGCTCGCGAAGGCATTTCAGATCAAGACTTAAGCTTATTAGGGTTTGCCTTAAATGCAGGTCGTTCGCTCGTTGTAGCCGTAAACAAATGGGACGGCTTAGACGATTACGTTAAAGAGCGAATCAAATCTGAGCTTGACCGTCGTTTAGGCTTTATTGACTTTGCACGTTTACACTTTATCTCTGCGTTACACGGCACCGGTGTGGGCCACTTATTTGAATCAGTTGATGAAGCATATGAGTCTGCGACTAAGCGTATTAGTACTGCAATGCTACGTCGTATCATGGACATGGCTCAAGCGGATCATCAGCCACCTCTCGTTCGTGGCCGTCGTGTTAAGCTTAAATATGCGCATGCCGGTGGTTATAACCCACCACGTATCGTTATTCACGGTAATCAAGTTCATGACTTACCTGATAGCTATAAACGCTACCTAATGAACTACTATCGTAAAGCATTGAATATCATGGGGACACCTATCAAAATTGAATTTAGAGAAGGTGATAACCCATACGCAGGCCGCACTAATAAAGTGACCTTATCGCAAAAACGTAAAATACGTGCATTTGCGAAAGAAAACCGCAATAAGTCATAAACTTCATTCGGTCATGAAAAAACCTTGTACGCATTTGCCTACAAGGTTTTTTTATCCCTGCAAAACAGCAAAAACTGTGCTTTATTTATAGGACGAATAAAAACAAGAGCACAATGAATGGAGTTTATAAGTCAGGTTATTTACGTCGATAACGTAGAAGAAGTACTCGACTTTTATTATCAAGCATTTGGTTTTAATACCAATCATATAAGTGACGATGCAGAGTACGGCGAGCTCGTAACGGGCACGGTGAAATTAGCGTTTGCCACTCACCCACACGCGCAATCTTATTTTAAGCAAGGCTACATTCGCGCGCACCCTAAGCAACCCGCATTGGGATTTGAATTAAGATTTAGTTGTGAAAACCTAGCACAAAGCTACGATAAAGCTGTACTTGCAGGTGCTGAACCTTTATGCCCACCGACCAAAAAAGACGCCCAACATTATGCCTATGTAAGGGCCATTGAAGGTACATTGGTGTGCCTCATTGAGATTTAACTTTTTGTCAGCTCGGTATGCAGCTCTAGTGTCAGCACGCGAAGTTCCTCAAGGCGATCTAAGCTCATATTAGAGCGTGCCATTAACTTAGCCGTTAATTCTTCCGCGTCTGTTTTAAGCTGTATGCCCTGCTCTGTTAACGAGATCACTTTTTTGCGTTCATCTTCACTAGAGACTTGGCGAGTTAACAAACCTTTTGCTTCTAACCGTTTCACAATAGGGGTCAGTGTGCCTGAGTCTAAATGCGTATCAAAAGAAAGCTCTTTTAAGCTTACTTGATTTCTGTACCACAAAGAATGCATCACGATGTATTGCGGATAGGTTAAGTCATACGCTTCGAGTAAAGGGCGAAACGCTCTTATTAGCGCATTAGTCGCACTGTAAAGCGTAAAACACACATTGTCTGATAAGTTTTGAGTCATTGCAGTGCCTTAAAGATAATTACTGCGGCTATTATTACGTTAATTTACTTTGCGCGCAAATTATTTTCGAATAACACTTGCCATTTGCCTAAAAGATCATTAAATTGATCACAAATAGTTTGCGCGCAAATGTTTTGCGTGAATCTTAGTTTGTTATTTCACTAGCATTGCTAGATTAAAAAATACGAGGTTTTTATGGCTACAAGTCAACAGATTCATTTAGTATCACGCCCTACAGGCATGCCGACCCACAATAACTTCAAGCAAGTAGAAATAACATTGCCTGAACTACAAGACGGTGAAGTCTTAATTAAAAACACCTGGATGTCAGTCGACCCTTACATGCGCCCACGTATGATAGATCGTGAATCTTACATCGAACCCTTTAAATTAAACGACGTTATGGATGGCGGTGCCATTGGCGAAGTAATTGAATCACGTAACAACCAATTTCCTGTTGGCAGTAAAGTAACTCACCTTAGTGGCTGGCGCACTGCACACATTAGCGATGGCAGCGACTTAACCTTATTACCTGATGTTCCACTGCCTGATCAATTATTTTTAAGCACCATGGGTATGACAGGTTTAACTGCATGGGCAGGCCTTACAAAAGTTATCACTCTAAAAGAAACAGACACTGTGTTTGTGTCTGCTGCATCTGGCGCAGTCGGCAGTGTTGTGTGCCAAATTGCTAAGCTAAAAGGCTGTAAAGTTATCGCCTCGGTGGGTTCAGATGAAAAAGCACGCATGGTTAAAGACTTAGGGGTTGATGCTGTAATCAACTACAAAACCGTTGAAAACCTTACTCAAGCACTTCAGCAAGCCGCTCCACAAGGGATTGATGTTTACTTTGAAAATGTCGGTGGCGACCACCTTGAAGCAGCATTAAATGTGATCAACGATTACGGCCGCATTCCTGTTTGTGGCATGATCTCAGGTTACAACAACGACACGGCGCAACCTGGGCCAAATAACTTATTCTTCATTAACTCTAAAAAGTTAACCGTACAGGGCTTTATTGTTATTGATTATTTTGACCAACTCCCTGAATTTATCGAGCAAATGGGCGCATGGCTCAGTGAAGGTAAAGTTAAGTCTGAAGAAACAGTATACGAAGGCATAGAAAATGCCGTAAATGCTTTTCTTGGTTTATTCGAAGGTAAGAATAAGGGCAAAATGCTGGTTAAGCTATAACACGCTAAACGTGTAATAAACAGCCTGTGTCTTCGCTGACACAGGCTTTTTAAAAGTGAACAAATTTAAAAAATACCATCGTCGAAACCAGAACTGTTTACGATTTAAACGCCCTTGAAAAGAAAACAGTACATCACAAATAGCTAAATCTCGAGGTTTCGAGAGGTACATCGCTTTGCGAGTTAGCTCAGCCTCAGGGGCTTTATATAGGTTATCAGCCATTCAAAAGCGATAAGTATGCCAGCTGTGCCAGTTTTTCTAATGATGAGCTTGTCTTAGATCCTGGTTTTTCAGCATCAACAGAATAACGCCTTTTTGGGATCTTAACTTGAATAAAGCCATGGTTGTTTGCCATATCGAGACGTAATAGTTCACGTTCTTTTGGGGTTAGGTGATTTTCATGAATTTTTTCAAGTTCACCATTATCAAGCCAAATCGCGGCACAGTTGGGGCACTCATCTAACTCAACTACTTTAAGCGGGGTAAAAAAACGCCGCATCATCACGATATCAGGGCACTTAGGCCAATTAATCCGCTTGGTAAGATCAATGCATTCTGTCGGTAATGTTTGTAAGTGTGCGACCAGCAGCTGTGCTGTTTTTAAATTGGGATCGCTGAAGTGAAATATTTGCCGATTATCAAAAAACACGCCACCCGTTGATGAAAAATACACCTTAGTATCGCCAATACTCACCTCATTAAGGGGTGTATTTGTGCGTGGACAATCCATAACACATCCTTGTTTTTAATATTAGTTAAGCGCTTTTAAAATAAGCGGTTTTAATGGTTCTGGCAATGCGATTTGCCCAGCTAAAACAAACTCATGTGCTTCACTCGACATTTTTTGCCATGTTTTACGAATGATCCCCAGCCATTTCGCCTCGTCGTAATCAGGTTTACTCATTGCAAAATCAAGCATGTAATGCTCAATAAATACCAAACTTGCAATATCTTCTATCAGCTGGCTGTCAGGGTTATGTTTAATGTTCTTTTTAGCAACCGCAGCATACACACGCTCACAATCAGCTATTGAATAGCCCGCAGTTTTCATTAGCGCAGTCACTCGCTCAGCATGAAAATCGTATAACGCGCCTCGCCACTGATAATAACCCTGCTTACCTAAAGGGAAATCACTGCGAGGTGAGCGCCAACGTTCAATATGCTGACCTCGTGCAGCAATGTGCATTAACTCATCAGCGTCAGGTTTAAAACGCGTTAGCATGTCTGTCATACGCATCGCATAAAGGAATTCTTTTGCATATGACTGCCCCTCGAACTTCACACTATTTGGATCAGCATTATTTGCATTATCTATTGCTTTTATTACAGCTTGGTACATAGGAGTTCTTTCTTAAGTATTTGCAAGTTATTGTAATCTGGTCTGTTACATTTTGCTATTTTGTTGAAATTGATGAGTAATTATTGAGCTTTGCTAGACAATAAAGCAACCCTAAACTAGTATTTTTCAGTAAGTAATTTCATACTTTAATTGCCTAAGAGTTTAGGGATGCCCTTGCTGAAGAAAAATAAAATCTCTCAATCGTTACTTTCCTTTATCATTAGTTTCGGCTTATTTTCAACGATTGCATTCAAGGTGTATTTTGATAGGCAAGAAATGCATGAGCTGGAACAAAAAACGATTCTGAATAGTTACAGTAGCGATGTTGAAAAGGCCATTCTCAATGCCCTACAAGGCCCTTATTTAGTGCGCGCTGCAATGCGTGACTATTCGTACACACAAGAGCAGTTCGAAACACTCGCCAAACAAATCCTAAATCACAGCGATGGCAGCCAAACGATCCAGTTGGCGCCAAACGGAATTATTGCCTACAGCTATCCATTACTAAGCCATGAAAGTGTCATCAATGCAGACTTATTCAAAAACAAAACCATTCAAGATTCTTTGCAAAAAACGATACAAACCAAACAAATGCAACTTGATGGGCCTAAAGAGCTCTCACAAGGTGGGCAAGGGTTAGTCGCACGCTTACCTATTTTTAAACAAGACACCCTTTGGGGCTTTAGTATTGCTGTGCTGCGCTTTCCTGAATTTATAAGCAATATTAAACCTAAACTTGCCTCTGCATCTCATCGTTTTGAAGTCTGGCAAAAACAAGACACCAATTACCGGCCTTTACTCGCTAATCAGACGTTTGATGAAAGTGAATGGCTAACTCAGCCGATCATGATAAAAAATCAGCAATGGGTAGTCGGCATTAAAGACCAATTTATATTGCGTAGTCACACCGAAATTGCTGTTTTACTGCTGTTCTCACTGCTGTTGTCATCTATCAGCTGTTATTTGTTTTTTATCACGGCGCGTCTTCGCGAGCACGAGCATAATTTAGAAGAATTAGTGCAAAAGCAAACAGTCGAACTTTCAGAACAAGCGTTAGCACTCAAACAAGCACAATCATTGAGTGGTGTGGGGAGCTGGCACTTATCACCCGATACGGGAACGCGTCATTTATCAGCCCAAGCCAAAGTGCTTTTTAACTCAGATTCGGCAGAACAAACGATCAACGCTATCTGTAACAGCATCGACAGTTTTTATAAAAATGCCTTTTTAAATTTTATCAATTCACGCCCAAATACGCCTATAGAGCTTGAGTACACCATAAAAATTAATGGCGAAAAGCGCTGGTTTCACGAACTTGCAGAGTGGAACTTTAAAACCAACACTTTAGTGGGGACTGTCGAAGACGTCAGTGACGAAAAACACCAGCAACATGAACTCTATCGGCAGGCTAATTTTGATCCAATGACCGGACTGGCTAATCGCCATTACACTGAAAAATACATCACCAGCTTATGTCCTCAAAATCAATATAACTCAGGACTTACCTTGTTATGCGTTGAAATAAAAGGCTTTCGACAACTCGAAGATATCTATGGTCATAATTTCATAAACGAATTACAAATAATCATTGCCAATCGTTTAATAGAGTTTGCAGAGCACTACCACGCATTTTGCGCCCATATTAAACCCGGGTGTTTTCTACTGCTGTTAAAAGAAGCTATTTTTGATGAAAAGCTTGCAACCTTTGTTGATAAACTTCAACACCAAGTTGCTGGTTTAATTGAAACCGCAGGCACGGCCCACTTTTATCATTTTTATATTGGTGTGGGTTATCCTCATTTACAAAGTCTCGATGCAAGAGAGCAAATTAATACGGCACTTATTGCAATGAATGAGTGCCATAGCTTAGAAAAAACATTCACTATTTACAGCCAGTCTCTAAAAGATAAGCTGATAGCAAAGAGCGACTTAGAAAGTGATTTGCGTCACGCCCTCTCTACCGGTAAGCAATTGAGTATGGTTTACCAACCCATTCTTAATACCAAAACAGGGGCGTTGGTTGCATGCGAGGCATTAGTTAGGTGGCAGCATCCTGTTAGGGGCTATGTGTCACCAAACGAATTTATCGCCATTGCAGAGCAGTCTGCGTTGATCAACTTATTATCGCGGTGGATCATTGCCAAAGTCGCTGAAGACTGTCACCGATTAGTGGAAAATAACATTCGTATAAGAATGTCGATAAACCTGTCTCGTAAACAGTTTTCAGATGCGCATCTCGTAAAACGTTTAAGCCAAGAAAAAATGACCTTGTTCCCGGCAGATCAAGAAATAAACCTTGAGATCACTGAGTCTGCTCTTTTTCAAAACACACAATATGCCATTAGCTTAATGCACAAACTAAAAACAGCGGGCTTTGATTTATCGCTTGATGACTTTGGAACGGGTTATTCATCGCTTGCGTCCATACAGCAATTCCCCCTTGATAACGTGAAAATAGACCGCGCGTTTATTTGTAATTGCGTTGAAAACCCGCGTGACGGTCTTTTTTTACAAACCATGAGTGACTTGGCGCATCATTTAAACTTAACCATCACTGCCGAGGGGGTCGAAAGCTCAGAACAATGGCAACTGGTCAGTGATAAAGGCATTGATTACATTCAAGGGTATTTAATTTCAATGCCATTACCAATCGAAAAGTTTATTGAATTTGATCCTGCCCCGTAAGATCGCGGGCAATACTTTGCTGAGGCTTTTCAATCATTCGGGTAAGTTCTGTGCCATCATCACTGATAATGATGGTAGGGGTGTAACGTAAGTCATGCTTCTTTGCGAGGCCGTTAGGGTCGAGTTTGTCGTAGCCAACCGCAACTAAACGCAATGAACCAAGTTGCACTTTAGCCATATCAAGCAATTTTAAAAAGCGCGGTACTTCGCGTTTTGAATCATGGCACCACGTGCCTAAAAAAACTAAAGCTTGCTTGCCTTGCAGTGCTTTTATTGTGTTTAGGTCATTTTCGCTTGGCGAATAGTCTTCATATTCTTCGCTAAATTCAGCGTAGTTTTTAAGTAAGTCTGCAACCGTTATATCGCCAGCATAGGGCGCTTCAGCGGCAAACAGCGTCGTTGACAAAAGCACCACAAAGGCACTCAATACATATTTCATAATTATTATTCTCTACGCTATTAAAGTCCCACAATAACTAATTGCGCTTATTTACACCAGTTTTAGGTGCGTTCAAAACAACACTAAACGTTCTAAAATAAACCTCTACGATGAGTAGGGTTAAATCAACATCCCGACTTTCAATTCGGCCTATGAACACACGCTATTCGCAAAATCTTAAAATCTACCCTATTATATTAGTTATAACTAATATAATGAGAATCACCATGGTCACAGCAAAAAGAGTCAGCGGTCTTTTAGTACTTTTCAGCTCAATGAGCTATGCACAAACAACACCGCCTAATATCGCGAGTTTGGAGAGCGAAGCCGTTGAGCGCATTGCATTGTTTGCAAACACACTCAAGTCTGAACTTGGTGAGGCAATACAGCAAGGTGGGCTTGTTGCAGGGATTGAAGTGTGCCAAATGAAGGCGCCCGCTATCGCTGAAAGTTTATCTATCAATGGCTGGAAAGTCGCTCGTAAAAGCAGCAAAAACCGAAACCCGAACAATAAACCTGATGGTTGGGAGGCCGAGAAAATAGCCGAACTTCTGGACATGCTACGAAACAGCGAAAGCATCGAGAATGTCACATTTTCAACCACCCGCGATGGTCAGTTTCGCTTTGCCAAAGCCATAAAAGTTGCCCCGATGTGTTTAGCCTGTCACGGTGAAAAAATATCACCAGAGGTAAAACAAGCGCTCAATAATCATTACCCTAACGACTTAGCAACTGGGTATAAACTAGGCGATTTAAGAGGCATTTTTTCTGTGAGCAAAACACTGGAAACCCCCTAATACAATGCCATGATGGTGTATTTGTAAGTAACTTAGGCTCGCATAGTGCACCATTAGCCATTAATATAAGCGCAAATAAAATTAACCTAGGTGTAGTTTATGTCGACCCCTCCTTGCCCAAAGTGTCAATCGGAATACGTATACCCAGATCAAAACAACCTCATATGCCCTGAATGTGGGCATGAATGGAATCCAACGGCTGTAAATAGCGATGACGTGATCACAGTAAAAGATGCCAACGGCACTTTATTGGTCGATGGCGACAAAGTGACAGTTGCTAAAGATTTAAAAATCAAAGGCAGCTCACAAGTCATTAAAATTGGCACCAAAGCTGTTATTCGCCGAGTGCTCGATAAAAAAGACCACGAGCTCGACTGTAAAGTAGACGGTATCGGCGAAATGATGGTCACCGCAAAATTTGTAAAGAAAGCTTAAGCTTGCGCGTCCTCAGCCAGCCATGACAACATGGCGCTGCGGACAACTTCAACATGCTCGCCGCCCACAGTCCAGTGACAAACACCTTCAAGCTCAATAAACTGAGCCTTATTTCGGGCATATTTTTTTGCCATTGCTCGCTGTGCTTTGATGGGGGTCACCCTGTCTTTATTGCCCGCAATGATAAGTATTGGGCAGCGAATTGATGCACTATTAACGCGTGAATAACCCGTTGGAAAAAAGCCACTTACCCCCATTTGAAATGTAGCCCGCCCCGACTCATAAGTCGCATGCTGATATATTAGCTGCTGAACCGAATCAGGTTGCGTATTCGCAATACCATAACGAATCTGCGCAAGCGTGATGTGTGTTACCCGCCGCCATAGCGGAAATAAAAATAAATTACGTCCAAATGTGCGAATAACAGACCAACTCCATGCATTGATCCCCCCCGGTGCCGCTGATGAAAGTAAAATAAGCTTGGCAACATGCGTCCTTGCTGCGACCAATTGAGCCAGTAACCCCCCCATCGAATGACCAACAATAATGGCAGGCCTATCAAGCTTGGCTATTTCTGCCATAATAAACGCAACATAATCTTGTAAGCGCAGCTTCGCTAATGTCTGTTTATCTGCCGTTGTATAACTTGATTTGTCAAAATGCATCGGCAACGTTAATGCATGAACTTCAAAGCCCTGTTGCGTAAATACTGCCGCCACGTCTTGCATAGCCACTGCGGTGCTCCACATACCATGAATAAGGACAACGGGTGGTTTATTTTTAAACTGTGTATTCATGCCGTTCATACCATTTATTAACCCATCGAAACGACAGCTTATGTGTGCTGATGTCGATGTTTGTCGTTTTTAAATTGTAAAACATCATTGGCAATTGGGTCCTGAGTGAGCGTTTGTTTATCTTTACCATAATGCATTGTTACCACCCACGGTGGTTAAACAATAAAAGCCCAATTGTGGCTTTTATTTCACACAGGCTCGCTTTTAGTAACAAGCCGTTCGGGTATGTGTAAGGTACGCTGCGGAAATGGAATCGTTAAGCCTGCGTCTTCGATAGACTCTTTAACGCGCTTATTTAAATCCCAATACGTTTGCCAATAATCGTCATTTTTAGCCCACGCTCTAAGCTGTATATTAACTGCACTTTCGGCCATAGCCGATACCATAACGTGAGGTGCAGGTTCTAAAAGTAAGCGAGGTTCGCTGGCAGCAATACGTTTTAAAACATCGAACCCTTCATCAATCGAATCGGCATACGAAATACCCACAACAATATCCATGCGGCGTTTACCATTTCGAGTAAAGTTTTTAATATTGTTGCCCCACACAATCCCGTTCGGTGATGCGATATATAAGCCATCGATGGTTTGAAAAATAGTGGTGAACAAATTAACTTCAGAAACTGTTCCTTGCATTGAACCTATTTCAACAAAGTCACCCACTTTAAACGGCCTTAAAATAAGCAACATCATGCCAGCAGCAATATTACTTAAAGTATCTTTAAGCGCTAAACCTATCGCGAGGCCTGCGGCCCCCACTAACGCAATCAAACTTGCGGTATTTACGCCAAAAATATCTAAAATAAACACACCACCAATCACATATACCGTATAGCCTGTAACCGATGACAAAATAGGCAAGAGTGTGTCGTCTACTTTATTCAGTTTTGAATGAGAGTTTTTAATCGCCTTTTTCACAGACTTGGCGATAAGCGCACTGGCAATCAAAATTACAATCGCCAGCACCAATTTGTAGCCCAGCGCAATAATAGTCTGTGAGTGATTAAGCCAAAAATCGCTAACCGTTTGTTTCATACTATGTCCTGTATAATATATTTATATTTCAATTTGTTAACTTAATTGCTTACTGAAAACAGTAACCACGCATTATAGGCACAGTACACAAGCAGTAGCCCAACCCCTTCAACTCTGTTTATTCTGCCAGTCCTGCGATAACCATAAGCAAACACTAATAAACATAGCGTTAAAGAGAACATCGCTAACCAATCACGCATTAATAAATCACTTGAAAGATTAACGGCAGGCGCAATAACACCAGCAATGCCTGTCACCGCTAAAATATTAAACATGTTAGAGCCAATCACGTTACCAATGGCAATATCGTGTTCACCTTTTCGCGCTGCGACAACTGAGGCGGCAAGTTCAGGTAACGACGTACCCAGTGCCACAATAGTTAAGCCAATAATTAAATCGCTTATTCCCATAAGTTCAGCAATATTTACCGCCCCCCACACAAGTAAACGAGAGCTGGCAATGAGTACAATAAGCCCGATGACTAACCAAGTAATAGCCGCCTTAAGCGACATAGGTTGGGCACTCAGTTCCTGCTCAACATCGTTTTGTAAGGTATCGTTTTTGCTTTTTAGCGCAGCAAAAATACTCCAGCCAATAAAGGCTAGAAACCCAAGTAATAATACAATGGCATCAAAACGCGTTAGGCTGTTGTCCCATATCAACACAGCAAGCAAAATACTAACAAGCAGTAATAGTGGTAGCTCTTTTTTAACAATCGTTGAATGAACAACAATCGGCGAGATAATAGCTGTAAGGCCCAATATCAGCCCTATATTTACGATATTTGACCCAACGGCATTCCCTAAGGCAAGCTCGGGGCTGCCGTCTGCCGCCGCCATAGCTGACACCAACATTTCTGGCGCAGACGTGCCAAAGCCAACAACGACCATACCAATTAAAAGAGTTGGCATACCCGCATATTTAGCACTGACAGCGGCACCATCAACAAATCGATCGGCACTCCAAATCAGCAATGCAAAACCGCATAAAATAGCGAGGACAAAAGTAATCATATGAACTCCCGGCGCATCAGTGGTAACAAAATGACCGACTTGAACATTGCGTAGTCACCCAGACCACACGCTAGAAAAGTAATAAACACGAGCAGGCTCCTTAGGGCGGAATACAATAAGGCATGCACTATGCCCGCCCGGAACACAGTAGATGCCTTAAGTCTTGTCAATCCATACTACGGACATGAACGCCACGAACGAATGTTCGGAGACTGTTGACGTTCATCTTAGTAACTAAGCGACTACTCCCCTAAGGTTAGGCGAAGACTATATAACCAAAAGTCACAAGTACAAAGTAAAATCTACACCTTTTTTACTTGTTTTTTTACCACGATTCGACTTCTTAAACAGAGTAACGTTCGACGACAATACCCGCCACATCACATGCTTTACAGTGCAACTCCCAACCACCAGCCCAAGTTCGAGCATGAAGACTTGCACGGCAAAGTGGACACACTTCATCAGCAAATGTACTTGGAGTTAACGCTTTTGCACGCTTAGAAAAAAACCTTAAAAACCACAAAATGTTATCATCGATGTTTATCGCAAGATCGCGACGTAAGGTATCGCAAAATGCGTTAAAGACTGCCTGCTTGTATTCCCGTTCATGTTCAGGCGATTTTGCAGCATACAGGCCAAGATAGTGATCGATTTCTTTAACACGTTCAGGCCATGCGTGTGCGTCTATATGATGTTGGCAATCAATCAGTTCTGCCAATGTATAATTTGCGTAATCTGGTTTTATCATCGTAAATTTCCTCCTTAAAACTCACTCACTCGGATAAAGAGAGCCATTTTTATTTATCGCTGCTAACCACTGCTCAAACAAGGTATTAGCATCAGCCAGCTCATTCTGTGACAAGCGTGGGGTTCTGTGACAAGCGTGGGGAGTGCTTTTGCTCAAACCAAGCATAGCGATTATATAAATCATTATTTTGCGTCATTTCCATAAGCAAACGATTAATCGCATAGGCTTTAGCCGCACTGTTTACGCCCACTTGCTCATCGACAAACATATACGTGCTTTTTCATTTCCCTGCATCGCTGCGCGCTCTATGAATTCTGCCCTTGCAAGTTTAGTAGGAAATTGCGAACGCACATAAAATTCAGGTGTTAAACGTAGACATAGCATCCCACGATAAAATGCAAATTGCTAGATTACGCTAGCCCAAAAAACTTGAATGCAAGACATAGCTGCCCAACAGGTGCCTTACACTCAAGCATTAAAAATATGCTAGCGAGTCAGCATATTAACGGCCATTATAATAAGCAAAGTGGCAAATATTTTTTTGATCAATGACACTGGCCATGTCTGCGTTGCTAGGGCCCCCCAAGGCGCAGTAAACCAAGACGTACAAACAATACCCAACAGAGCCGGTAAATAAACAAACCCTGCAAAACCGTCTTGCAATGCAAAGTACTGACTACCCGCACTGATGTAACCTACCGAACCAAATAGCGCAATAACAATGCCACAAGCCGATGCGCAACCAATGGCTTTTTTCATATCGACTGAAAAAAACGTTAATAATGGCACAAGCACCGCACCGCCCCCAATACCTATCATGGCCGATAAACCACCGGTGATTGTGGTTAAAAATGTAAGCAGGCCTTTATTAGGTAATTGGCGCGCAGTGGATGTATCTCCCCTGCCCCCAAAAATCATTTTAAGCGCAATGAGCACAACGCAAATAGCGAATACTAACCTCACCACATTTTCTGGTAATAACGCCGCAATAAACCCACTGATGAGCGCACCAAGTGCCACACCAACCATCACCCAAGGCGCAATTTCCCATGGCACATTGCCATTTTTATGATGCGCTATTGCTGACGACGTTGAAGTAAAAAGTATGGATGCCAATGAGGTTGCAATAGCCACTACCACGACCTGCTCTGCGGGTAAGACATTAAAGTGCAGTAATATAATGCTGAGTATTGGCACAATCACTAAACCGCCACCAATCCCTAATAAACCGGCTAAAAACCCAACGCCACTGCCAAGTAAAGCGCAGTAAAGCACCAACACGATTAATTCACTCATTCCCTTTATCTCTGTTATTCGTTTAGATTTCGAGTATATCAATTAAAGGAACAATAGTTGCGGCGTTAAGTATTGAATATTACTCACGTTTCACATGAAAAAACCACATCATAGCCTCACTCACTTAGCCATCTAGACTTTCAAAGTATGTTTAAGTGCTTTGCACCCATATTAAATACACACCACAAGAGTGCGTCCCTTTAATGTATGAATCGCATTCATGTTTTACCTGAAATAAAAACGTTTTTCTTCATGCTCCAGAGCACGTATAAATTTATTAACGCTGCAAAGGTTACTAAAGCTAATTGAGTAGCCTGCTATGACTAACACAGCGATAAATAATTAAACAGCAGTCACGTTTTCGGATTAAACATTGGATACCTACAGCCATGAAAAATGATTTTACATTTACTATTAAGCGCATTTGCTTGGATGAAAACTACCATCCATCAAACAGCACGCGTATCACTACCAACTTTGCAAACTTAGCAAGAGGCGAAAGCCGTAAACAGAATCTACGCAATGCTTTAAAAATGATTAATAATCGTTTTAATGCCTTAGCAAATTGGGATAACCCACAAGGCACTCGCTACTCTGTTGAACTGGAAATTATTTCTGTTGATATCGATATTGCGAACAGTGGTGACGTTTTTCCCTCTATTGAAGTGTTAAAAACGAATATTATTGATCACCAGACCGATGAACGAATCGAAGGCATTGTGGGTAACAACTTCTCATCTTATGTTCGCGACTATGACTTTAGTGTGTTGCTGCTTGATCATAATAAAAGTAAAAGCCAATTTAGCATCCCCGATAACTTTGGCGACTTACACGGCAAGCTGTTTCAACACTTTGTAAGCTCTGATACTTACAAAAGCCACTTTAAAAAACCACCGGTTATTTGCTTAAGCGTGTCAGACAACAAAACCTATCACCGCACTGAAAACCAGCATCCAATTTTAGGGGTAGAGTATCAGCCAAATGAAACATCATTAACTGAACAATACTTCAAAAAAATGGGCTTACAAGTGCGTTACTTTATGCCTCCTAACAGTGTGGCTCCTCTGGCATTCTATTTTTTTGGTGATTTGCTTAACGATTACACTAACCTTGAGCTTATCAGCACCATTAGCACCATGGAGACCTTTCAAAAGATCTACAGGCCAGAAATTTATAACGCCAATGCAGTCGCAGGGAGCCGTTATAAACCAAACTTAAAGAACCAAGATCATTCATTAACACAGATTATTTATGACCGTGAAGAGCGCAGTCAGTTAGCTGTTGCACAAGGCAAGTTTGCCGAACAATACTTTATAAAGCCCTATAAAACAGTGCTTGAGCAATGGTCTAGCAATCTGGCCTAATAACAAGATAACTAAGCGATTATTATGAAAAAATTATTACCTACTTCAACCGCTGGCAGCTTGCCAAAACCGTCTTGGTTGGCACAGCCAGAAACGCTTTGGTCACCCTGGAAATTACAAGGAAGTGAACTTAGCGATGGCAAGCATGATGCTCTACGTGTTTCGTTACATGAACAACAGTTAGCAGGTGTTGATATTGTGAGTGATGGCGAACAAACCCGCCAGCACTTTGTCACCACCTTTATTGAACACTTAACAGGGGTTGACTTCGAAAACCGTAAAACCGTTAAAATACGTGACCGTTACGATGCCAGTGTGCCGTGTGTTGTTGGACCTGTATCACGTACCAAACCGGTGTTTGTTGACGATGCCAAATTTTTACGCGCACAAACCAAGCAGCCAATCAAATGGGCGTTGCCGGGTCCGATGACCATGATCGACACCCTGTACGATGACCATTATCACAGCCGCGAAAAGCTCGCCTGGGAATTTGCTAAAATTCTTAATCAAGAGGCCAAAGAGCTTGAAGCTGCAGGTGTCGATATCATTCAATTTGATGAGCCCGCTTTTAATGTGTTTTTTGACGACGTTAACGACTGGGGAATTGCCTGCCTTGAAAGAGCAATCGAAGGGCTGCAATGCGAAACCGCCGTTCATATTTGTTACGGTTACGGCATTAAAGCCAATACCGATTGGAAACAAACATTGGGCAACGAGTGGCGCCAATACGAGGAAATATTTCCTAAGCTACAAAAATCGAATATCGATATAATTTCACTCGAATGTCATAACTCGCGTATACCAATTGAATTACTTGAGCTGATCCGTGGAAAAAAAGTGATGGTAGGCGCTATTGATGTCGCACGCAATGAAATAGAAACCCCAGAAGAGGTTGCCGCAACACTGCGTGAAGCACTCAAATATGTTGATGCCGATAAGCTCTACCCTTGCACCAACTGCGGCATGGCCCCATTGCCCCGAGATATCGCAAATGACAAATTAAAAGCCCTCAGCGCAGGGACAGAGCTTGTACGAAAAGAGCTGCTAGCTAATTAATCCTCACGAAAAACAACGACATTACAGATAAACAAGCAGGTAGCGTGCTACACGACACCTGCTTTTTTACTTCACGCTATTCAAAAAATCGTAATTCCTTAATTTTAAGCAATTTCTGAATGTTTAATCACCCTTTCCGACTGGCTAACATAACTACATTCACCAATACTGTAACGGCAATAAACACAACCCAATAAAAAATAAGGAACCTTGATGCTGTCGAATATACCGCGCTTTAAAATTGACGATATTTTGATGGCCATCAAAAACAACGAGTTCTTTTTAGTCGCACAGCCACAAGTCAACCTCGACACATACGAACTGGTCGGGTTTGAATTTCTGGCACGCTGGAACCATCCTAAATATGGTGTCATCGCACCATTTCATTTTATTGATCTACTTGAAATAAATGAACAATGTTATTTATTAACGCTCACACTGTTTGAGCGAATGCTGCAGACCATTCAGTCCCTTGATAATACGAAAACGGCTATTCACTATTCATTAAATATGTCAGCTAATGACCTCACCATTGAAGGCTTCGCCAAACAAATCGGTCATTTAATCAATCAATACCAGATAAATGCAGATTCGATTGTACTCGAAGTCACCGAAACCGCAGGTATTTTCAGCAACCAAAGCGTGGCAAACCTGAGACAACTCAGTCAATTGGGTATTCAACTTGCTATTGATGATTTCTGGACGGGCTTTTCGACACTCGAAACAATTCGGTTAAATGTGTTTAGCGAAGTAAAAATTGACTACTCCTTAACCTCGCAGCTTATTAATGACAAAGCAAGCATGGCAGGCATGAACGCTATTCTTCAACTGTGCAGTGATTTAGAGCTGCGTTGTGTAATCGAAGGCATAGAAACCTGCATGGCACGAGGCATTCTTATTGAAGCAGGTGCCAAAATTGGTCAGGGCTTTTTATTTGACAAAGGGGTTGAGGAGCACGCTCTTAAAGAGTGGATTACTAATTATACTCACAGTCAATACAGCGCAAAATGTGATAACGCCACATTGTTACTCAGTGAAAAAGAGCTTCGTTTACTAGAGCTTCGCCCACATCCTTCTTGGCTATGGGATTTCAACACCAATAAAGTCATTTGGGCAAATCGTTCTGGGGTTAAATTTTGGGGAGTAGAGAGCCTCAAAAACTTACAAGCAAAAACATTCAACTTAATGAGTTACTCAGTTAAAACACGGCTAAAAAGCTATTATCGACGCTTTGTTTCAGGAGAAGCCGAAATAAGTTCTGAATGGGATTTTTACCCAAATGGTCGGCACAAAAAAGTCTTTTGTATTCAAATCCCCCGCGTTTCACAAGAAGGTAACTACGTTATGATGGTGCATGCGTTTGAAGGGTTTCATTCGCGCCTCCCCAATAAAAAGCACTTCGATTCAACAAACCAGTTCCCTGCCCCTTTTATCATTGTTAATGAGCAAGGAGCGCTAACACGAATCAATAAACACGCCCATATTGAGATTGATATTCAAACAGACCAAATTAGCGAAATAATTGCCTCTGATGATTTTCAAAACATAAAATCAGCCTGCCGAGGTGGGCATTTGGTGCAAACATTTGTAAAAAACCAAAAGAGTGATTGCCAAGACGTACTCTACATTCGCGCTTTAATGGTGCCGGATCAAAATACGTCTGAACAATGTGTTTACCACATAGTGTTAGTGCCTATCAGCGATTTACTCGCCAACGAGATACCCGCGCTAAAACCTGTAGACAATTAAAATTAACACCAATAGGAAGAACAAAACACATTACATTGACCATAGAATAAGCGTAATAACAATATTCAGTAACTTATTCAATGTTCTACCCCCTCATAGCAACACGACATTTAGGCATTAAGGTTGAAAATGTTCTAGCAATTTACTGTCTTGTTGTAATCTAACAAATACCCGCAAACTATCCCTCATAAGCAAAGAAGCCTACCGAAAGGAAAAGTGACAATATATTTTTCATGGTATCCAGTATTTTACCCATATGGACTTAACCTAATTTCATTGTTATTTCAGTCGAATACTTCATTTCTATCCCGCATAAGCGCGCACGGATAATGATAATCACTGCTCCATCAATGAAGACCCGTATTCATTGTCACTGTGCTTGAGGACTCAAGTTACTTCATGATTTTCTCAAACCTGAAAAAGTCTTCTTCGTTGATGCCAGAATCATCAATATCCTGAACCACAGAATCACCGTCAATATGGTGTTTATTAAAGAATTCAACAATATGAAAACCACACTTATTTACGTAAAAGTTAATATTTCTTTTTTCAAAATAAGGCGTGACTGTTGTCCAAACTTTAGTATCTGGGTACGCAGCTTCAATGGCTTTCCATGTCGCCAGCCCTAAACCTTTGTTATGATTTTCTGGGTAAATAAAAAACAAATCGAGGCTGTTATATTGGCTATCTGTATTAATATTCAACACAACACCCCCCACCCTCTTTTGTTCATATACTATATGAGATACAACAGCGCCTTTTGCGTTAAAAGACGTCGTTATATCCTCATCTGATGGTATGGGTTCACTGTGTGAAACTCCATATTGCTTCAATAATAAACAAAGCGCTGAACTACGTCTTTTCTCCTTAACGAGCACAACTAGTGTTAATGTGCTTATTAAGAGTTTTGTTTTTTAATCCACCTATTTGTAAATAATAAAACTAAAAATAAGCCTAAAAAGAAAACATGTACTGCAACAAGAACATAGTATATCTGGGGATTTTGTTGGACAAAGTAGTCAGTATTTCCTTTCCAAGAAATATAGCCTTTCGAAAAAGCATAATACAATTTGGTAGCTAATATTATGCTGAGTAAAGCCATGATGGTTTTTACGAGAACGAACCTTGCAAAAAAATCACGCTTTTCGAGAGCTTGCCGTTCTTGAGGCTTATTGGCTGCGACCTCAATCTGTTGGCAAATTATAAAATACCTAAGTGGATGAGCTTGCTGATCAATTGAGCTACGTGCCTCCAATAACTCTTGTAGGCTATAGTTTGAGTAATCTGGCTCCATTTGAGTATCCTGTGTAGATGCCTAACATTTTAAAGTACCCTCGTCGCTTATTTTCTTGAGTATATACGCGAACGACATAGTTCGGAAATTAATTAACTAATATTTAAAGCCAACCTCAATGTCTGGTTTGATCTTCCCCTTAATTTGTTTTGGGGCGTGCGACGTGAAGTCGTATGAAGCGCTGTTCACCGCTTAATGAGTGAACCATCTGTATCACCAGATGATCCTAGGAGCCTGAATAAAGTAGCGGCTCTGACAATGTAACGAAGGTTGGTATGCGCCAATCG
>NZ_JACDWU010000334.1:0-291 GCF_016464045.1 Pseudoalteromonas sp. bablab_jr011
CAACCATTCACAAGGACATGGTGTCACCCATGCGATGTATGTGGCTCATAAAGATTACAGCAACCACCGTGGTGCGTTTAGTGAAATTCGCGTTAAAGACAACCCACAAAACCCAAACTACTGTCGTTATACATGGGAGCGCGTGGTGCGCTTTATGGATTTAAGCAAACCATTAGTTGACTCACCTGAAATAGAGCCGTTTCGTCATTTAGACCCAGCAGCACGCGATTTTGATAAACAGAATAACCGCCCAGAAAAGTATTGGCGTTTAATGAGTTACAAACAAATGCA
>NZ_JACDWU010000335.1:0-254 GCF_016464045.1 Pseudoalteromonas sp. bablab_jr011
CAACACCCTCTTTAACACGGTTAAAGTAAGTGGCGTCCCCAAGGGGATTCGAACCCCTGTTACCGCCGTGAAAGGGCGGTGTCCTAGGCCTCTAGACGATGGGGACACAAGAATGTGTCACTAGGACAACTGAATAGTTAAACTCGATTCAGGCGAGCTGTTTAATAACACAACACCCTCTTTAACACGGTTAAAGTAAGTGGCGTCCCCAAGGGGATTCGAACCCCTGTTACCGCCGTGAAAGGGCGGTGTCC
>NZ_JACDWU010000336.1:0-10409 GCF_016464045.1 Pseudoalteromonas sp. bablab_jr011
GGCGCATACCAACCTTCGTTACATTGTCAGAGCCGCTACTTTATTCAGGCTCCTAGGATCATCTGGTGATACAGATGGTTCACTCATTAAGCGGTGAACAGCGCTTCATACGACTTCACGTCGCACGCCCCAAAATGAGTTAACGTAAATGCACTAAGGGTGGCTTTGAGCGAAAAGCAGACATTGACCGTTAATCGTTTCAACGACGGCAATTAGCCATACGTTGCATGTTTGCTCCCTTACTGGTTTTACGATATCCAAAACCGACATAACGACCATTAAGCAAATACCAAAGTAAAATAGGTATGTGCTCCAATCATATAGCCAAAGAGGATAAAGCGTTAATAGCACTGCTACAGGCCCTAGAATGCTGAAGACAGCTCTGGTATGGTTTTTATTTTTGTGCCAGTTGTATAAGTTTACCAATAGTTCCAAAGATGCAAAAATAGGTAAAAGCGTATTTACAGCTATTCCTTCGAAGTGAGAGAAGAAGCCTAGTCCTAATGCCGATGCAAGTGACCTTAATGCAGGGAGGCAGGCCGTGCCGCTAGCCAAACGCCACTAGAGCCTACTCTGTCTAATATTTTATTTATCATTTGAAAGTCTATTGGTTGATATTACCATCATTCTAAACTCCGTATACAAGTACGGAGTCAATCATTTTAATGAGTCAATTATGGGGCAATGTGTTGGATCTTCGTTTTGCATACAGGTATTTGTCATACCCACAATTACTTTCTCTAAACGTTGAAGGTCATTAATTTTGTCTCGAATGATTGCTAACTTTTGTCGGTTTAATAGCTCAACTTGAGCGCAGTTGCTGTCCATAGACATTAGCGATTTTATTTCTCTTAACGTAAAGCCGAGCGCTTTGGCTTTTGTGATAAACCTAAGTTGTCCTGCTATTGATTCGTCATATTGTCTATAACCAGATATTGGTTTTTCAGGTTGTGTAATCAGTCCTTCTCGTTCATAAAAACGAATGGTTTCTACATTTAAATTTAATGATTGTGCTAATTTGCCAATGGTTTTCATTATTGCCTTTGTGAATACTACTAATCTAAAGTTATATTTAGTTCAACTATCTAATGACTTGATAATGCCACAGACTTCAATTGTACCGTCAGACCCGCAAGAGCTTGCCATTAGTTTTAACTCTTTTTTGAGTGCATTCAATTCCTTCATTCGTTGATTAACTAAAGTTAGTTGCCGATCAATTAATGCATTTACACTAGAGCAACTCTCCTCTGGCTTGTTTTTTAATTCAATGAGTCGCTTAATATCATTAAGCGGAATATCTAAACTTCGACAATGCTTTACGAACTCTAGCTCTTTAAATGCCTTATTAGAATACAACCTGAAATTCCCTTCAGTGCGATCAGGATCTGACAGCAAGCCCTCCTTTTCATAATATCGGATGGTTTGTACTGAATACCCCGATGTTTTCGATAACTCACCAATTTTCATAAAATTTCCAAATAAACTTGACCCTATAGTCACTATAGGATTTATAGTTAGAGCATACAAGTTAATCGGAGATGAAAATGAGCGATTGTGGGTGTGAAGTTGAGCTAAAAGATAACCAGCAAAAAACGGTGCTTTATTGGCTTCTGGCTATCAATGCCTCGATGTTTGTTTTTGAAATTGGCTTTGGTTGGTTATCAGAATCAACGGCTTTAATTGCAGATTCGTTAGACATGCTAGCGGATGCAATCGTCTATGCAATTGCACTATACGCGGTGGGAAAGTCAATCCAACATAAGGCTAATGCTGCTTTAGTGAGTGGCTATTTCCAACTGGGGTTAGGCGTGCTAATTCTAATGGATATTGCTAGAAGGCTGTATGGTGAAAGTGAGCCTCACTCTTGGTTTATGATTGGCGTAGGCATGGTTGCTTTAGTTGCAAATGTGATTTGTCTCATCCTTATTCGAAAGCACAACAACGATGAAGTACATATGAGAGCTAGCTGGATATTTTCAGCGAATGATGTAATTGCAAATCTTGGTGTCGTTATCGCAGGCATACTCGTTATGGTGCTGAAACAGCGTTGGCCTGATATCGTCATTGGTAGCATCATTTCAATGTTAATTCTTCGAGGCGCTTACCGAATACTAAGCGATGCTAAACAAGAATTAGCTGTTGCTGAGAAAACACGTTAAACACCAAATGAAGATAAACAATCAACCTTTGGTTGTTCAAAGTAAGGAAACATCAATGAATAGCAAATATCTAGAAAAAACCAAGATAGTAAATTTTGAACACTCTACAATTCAATCATTAATTTCTGAGCGTAATTGGCAAGAACTCGATGACTTCAACAAAATTGGTGCAGCCTACCAATTTGTTAAAGATGAAATATTATTTGGTTACAATGAGAGTGATGATATTTCAGCAAGCAGTGTTTTAGCCGATGGTTACGGACAATGCAATACCAAGGGTAACTTGCTGATGGCTTTGTTACGAGGATTAGGTATTCAATGTCGTTTTCACGGCTTTACTATTGAGCAGCGATTACAAAAAGGAGCTATTCCAACTTATGTATTTTGGTTAGCACCTAAATATATCATTCATAGTTGGATTGAAGTTTATTTCAAGGATCGTTGGATAAACTTAGAAGGCTTTATATTAGATGAACAATATTTAAGTTCACTACAGCACAAATTTAGTCAAATAAAAAACGAATTTTGTGGTTATGGTGTTGCAACAAAGTGTTTCTCTTCGCCAGATACAGATTGGCGTGGTCAAGATACCTATATACAAAAAGAAGGTATTCATGATGATTTTGGTGTTTATAATTCCCCTGATGAGTTTTATCTCGAAAAAGGAACTAACTTATCAGGAATCAAACGTTGGATGTATCAACGAGTGATCCGTCACTTTATCAATTTTAACGTAGTCAATGTAAGAAATTTAAAAGTTCTTGAGGTGGAAAATGCACAATCATAGCCATAGCCATTCGCATGGAAAAGACGACCGTATAGGTTGGACATTTTTCCTTAATGTTTCATTTACTATTATCGAATTTATTGGTGGTTGGCTAACCAACAGTACCGCTATTATGGCTGATGCTGTACATGACCTGGGTGACAGTTTATCTATAGGATTCGCTTGGATACTGAGTCGTTTCTCGGATAAAGAAGCATCCGATAGATTTAGCTATGGCTATCGTCGTCTTACCCTGTTTGGCGCATTAATTAACAGTATTGTATTAGTTATTGGTTCTGTCTGGGTGCTATTTGAAGCAATACCAAGATTATCTAATCCTGAAATGCCAATGGCTGAAGGAATGTTGGGTCTTGCATTACTTGGGGTTGCTGTTAATGGGTATGCAGTATTTAAACTAAAAGCGGGTAAAACGCTGAACGAAAAAGTACTTACGTGGCATTTGCTTGAAGACGTACTTGGCTGGGTTGCAGTCCTAATTGTTTCTATCGTGCTGCTTTTTGTAGATCTACCAATATTAGATCCTTTGCTTTCTATAGGCTTTACACTGTTTATATTGTTTAACGTTTTGAAAAACCTGAAAACAACATTGGCACTATTTCTTCAAGCTACACCTGATGAAGAAGTGCAGAATAATATTGAAAAAGCGATAAAGGCTATACCTGAAATTAATGGGATTCATCATATGCACTTTTGGTCATTAGACGGGGAAAGTCACGTATTAACTGCTCACCTAGAGTTAGCCCATAACTTTGAGGTTGATAAATTAATTAGGCTAAAACAACAAGTGGCTAAGGAACTTTCTTCTTATAATTTATCTCATACAACCATTGAGTTTGAGTTTCCTCAAGAAACTTGCCGTGACGAGCATGAAAAACATGCGCATGGCTAGTTTAGAAAACCTTTTTTTGATATTATAATTTTTCATATTTAAGTAGGTGTTTATTTTGAAATTCAATGTTGCGTTAAAAATACTATTAGTCGTTTCGATTGTTTTGCAATCGTTAACTGCTGTTGTATCCGCAACACCTGAGAATCACCAAATAGATATAGAGCACCTTCAAATTCAACATGATCATGCAGATGATCGAAATGTCTCAAATGATAATGTAGGTGATGAGCAGCATAATGAAAAAGATTGTCATCACTGCGGACATTGCAGTGGCAGCCACTTATCTTGGATTTTAGTCAGTAATTCAAATACCACGGGCAAACTAAACATTATCAATAAAACGCCTTATCAAATTGATCAAACAAGTACCTTTCTTGAAGCGATACTTCGTCCGCCTATTTCTTAATTAGATTAATTTTTAATGACCTATTATAATGGATAAAGGTTTCGTGTTTATTAATTTTAAAATTAAGAATTTTTATGTATATATATTTAAAAAATGCAGGTTTAGTCCTGTCTTTATGTATGGCTGTGAGTTTTTCAGTTGCCACTTATGCCAAACAGAAAAGTATTTCATGGCTAGATAGTCAAATAAATAAAGATCCCGAAGTTGTTGCGGCTAAAGAGTTACTTAATGCAAGTAATCATAGAGCCAAGAGCTTAACTAAAGCCGTATATAACCCAGAGCTTGAAGCAAGCTATGAAAAAGAGGGTGATTTTGATAATTATTCTATTGGTATCAGTCAAACGATTGATTTTTGGGATAAGCAATCAGCAAATAAAAGCATTGGTGAAATTGGTGTTTATGCAAACCAGCAACAATTGTTATCTCTACTCGATTCTAAAAAGGCTAACGCTTTAACTGCAATAGTTAATTGGCAAGCAGCAAAAAAGGTGGCTCAGTTACTTTCAGTAAGAGAAAATCAATTACAAACGCTCGTTGGAATTATTGAAGATAAGCGAAAAGCAGGACTTTTAGAGCCACTTGACGCTGAACTGGTTTATTTAAACTTGTCCCAAGTTTTCAGTGAAATATCTGAGTCGCAAATTGCTTTGAAAAATGCAGAGGTAAATGTTCAGGAGTTATTGCCTGATTGGACGCCTAATACTACCAATTTGTTTTCATTTACTTTTGGAGCAACAAACTATTCATTTAACTCTCAGTGGGTTGAGGAACATCCAAAAGTTAAACTCGCTAGAGCGCAATGGAAGATAAAACAATCTAAAGCTCAACTAACCACTATGGAATCTAAAGCCAATCCAACCATTGGAGTTAACGCAGGGAAAAGTGGAGATGAAGACTTGATTGGCGTGACTTTCTCAATGCCTTTAAATATCAGAAATAACTATTCAGATACTGTTAAAGCCGCTTATTCAGAAGCAATTGCAGCAGAGGCTAACTTTCGGTCGGTTTATCGAAAGCAGTCATTTGAAGCAAAAGCTAATTATGAATCGCTTATTGTCAGTAAAAAATATTATGAGCAATGGCAAAAACTGACAAAAGGCAGATTAGATAGCAGCGAAAACTTATTAAATAAGCGCTGGGAAGCTGGTGACATTAATACTTCTGACTACTTACTTGCATTAAATCAACGTGCGGAAGGGCTTCATGCAGGAATACGTTTGGAAAATCAATTCAAGCTTGCAGAAATATCCTTCATTTTAAGTATGGGTCAGTTATCCAAATTTGAGATTTGAGCGCTTTGTTTTTTCAGTAGCGAAAAACGAAATCTTAAATTTATTAAAAATATAGGTTACAAAAATGAATACAATATTTAGTAAAAAATTATTAGCCGTAGTAATTAGCAGCCTGTTAGTAGGGCTTACTACAAGTCATGATGCTTTTGCACAGTCGTCAGATGTTACTGATTCTGTCACAAACGTTTCGAAACAAGAAGAAAAAGAACATCAAGATGAGCATGAACACGAAAAGGGACATGAAGAAGATAAAGGTGACCATGACGAGCACGGCCATGAAGGTGGTAATAAAGAGGGAGAAGAAGGACATGAAGAAGGTATCACTATTGATCCAAAGAAGATGTCGCTTGCTAACATTAAAGTGGAAAGTGTTAAGCCTGAATATCAATTTAGCTCCGTATATGCACCTGGCGAAATAAAAGCTAATGGCTATAAAAGCTACGTGGTTTCACCTCGTACTGAGTCCGTCATTATTAGTCGTCACGCAGCGCTTGGAGAGCACGTAGAAATAGGCCAAAAGTTAGTCACTTTATTTAGTGAGGCAATGGCACAAGCGCAAGCGGACTATTTAATTGCCTCCACCGAATGGCAACGTGTAAAAAAGCTGGGTAATAAGACGGTGAGTGAAAGTCGATTATTACAAGCTGAAACAACATACAATGCGAGCTATGGCAAGCTCATTGCTTTAGGGTTAACTGAAAAAGCAATAAATGGTATTTCTAACAAAGACATTAAAGCATTTGGACAATATGCATTAACGGCGCACCGTGAAGGTGTCGTGCTTCAAGACGACTTTATCCAAGGGCAACGTGTTGATGCTGGGGATTCAGTCATGTTGTTAGCTGATGAAAAACAACTATGGGTTGAAGCAAAAGTTTCTCCAAATAAAAAGCTAAATTTATCAATTGATTCTCCTGCGGTACTTAAATTAGAAGGCCAGAGTTACAATGCCAAAGTTATCCAAGAAGCCCATACAATTGATCCCGTAACTCGTACAAGAATTATTAGATTGGGGGTACAGAATGCTGATGATAACCTTCATTCAGGTATGTTTGTAAAAGTTTACTTTCAGTTTGCCACAAAGCAGAAAGTGATGGCTGTGCCAGAAGAAGCATTGATCCGCAGCGCAGATGGTGATTGGACCGTATTTGTCGAAGACCACCCTGGAGAATTTAAAGCTGTAGAAGTAGAACTAGGCCGAGCCTTAGGTGATTTTAGGGAAATCATTGGCCTTGATAGTGGGACGCGAATTGTAACCAAAGGCGCATTTTTTGTTGCTTCTGAAATCGCTAAAGGCGGATTTGATCCGCATAACCACTAAGGAGCAAGACTATGTTTAATAAAATAATAGATTGGTCTGTTAATAATAGACTCCTGATTTTGATTGCGCTGTTTGCCACTATGGTTGGTGCAGTTATGGTGATCCCAAAATTAAATTTGGATGCCTTTCCTGATGTTACTAATGTTCAAGTTGCTGTAAATACTGAAGCGCCAGGACTGGCTGCTGAAGAAGTTGAACAACTCATTACGTACCCCATTGAAGCGGTAATGTATGCCCTACCTGATGTAGAACAAGTGCGCTCAATTTCTAAAACAGGCTTGTCTGGCGTTACGGTTGTTTTCAAAGAAGGCACCGACATTTACTTTGCAAGACAACTCGTATTTGAGCGTCTTCAAGCCGCAAAAGAACTGATACCAGAAGGTGTTGGGACACCCGAAATGGGACCAAACACCTCTGGGCTGGGCCAAGTATTTCAGTATCTTCTTATTTCAGATAAAGGTGCAGGTTATGATGCTATGGCGCTTCGAAGCCTTAACGATTGGATTGTTAAGTTACTCGTTATGCCTGTCGATGGAGTCACTGATGTATTATCTTTTGGTGGTAATGTTAGGCAATACCAAGTCAATGTCGATCCATCTAAGCTCTTAGCATATGAACTAACGCAAGAAGACGTTGTTGGTGCCCTAGATAACAACAATGCGAATGTTGGCGGATGGTACATGAACCGTGGGCAAGAGCAGCTTGTGATTAGAGGCACAGGCTGGTTTGAGAGTGGTGAGGCTGGCATCAGTAATATCAAACAAGTTCCCGTTAAAACAGTAGATGGTACGGTTGTTACGGTTTCAGATATTGCTAAAGTTGAAATGGGCAGTGAAATTCGTCAAGGTGCTGTCACCATGACGCGCAAAACCGAAGACGGTAAAGTCGAAAATTTAGGCGAAGTTGTCTCTGGCATTGTCTTAAAACGCATGGGTTCAAATACTAAAGCCACCATTGATGGTATCAATGCAAGAATTCCATTAATTAATCAAGCATTGCCAAAAGGTGTTCGCTTTGAGCCTTTTTATGATCAGGCTGATTTGATTGAAAAAGCGGTAAATACAGTGGTTGATGCACTATTACTAGCATTTATTTTCATCTGTATTGTATTAGCACTATTTTTAATGAATTTACGTGCAACCTTCTTGGTATTAATATCTATTCCAATTTCAATTGGTATCGCGTTAATGATCATGGCTTGGTGGGGCATTTCTGCAAACCTTATGTCACTGGGTGGCATAGCGGTCGCTATTGGTATGCTTGTAGATGGCTCAGTGGTTATGGTTGAAAATATGTTTAAACATTTAAATAGACCTGACGCGACACATTCGAAATCGGTAAAGGAACGTGTTCCAACTTCTGACGCAGATCCGCACGATGTAGAACACGATGAGCACGGCATTAAATTACGTCTGCAAAATGCAGGTAAAGAAGTGGCTCGTCCCGTCTTTTTTGCTGCCTCGATTATTTTAGTCGTATTTGCGCCATTGTTCAGCTTTGAAGGGGTTGAAGCAAAGTTATTCCAACCTATGGCAATAAGCATCATCTTAGCCGTTGTATCTGCGATTGTGGTTGCGTTGTTTATCGTACCTGCACTGGCAACTTATTTATTTAAGTCAGGTGTAAAAGAGAGGGAAAGCTTTGTTCTTAGGCCATTAGACAAACTCTACAGAAAAGGGCTTACATTCGCACTAAAACGCACCAAGTTAGTCATTTCAGCCGCACTTATATTAGTTTTCTCTGCCTTTGCATTAGTTCCATTAATTGGTACTGAATTTGTACCTGAGTTAGAAGAAGGGACGATAAACTTAAGAGCAACGCTGGCACCTTCTTCCAGTTTAGATACCGCGCTCACTGTGGCACCAATTCTAGAAGAAAAACTAATGGCTTTTCCTGAAGTAACCTATGCATTAAGCCGAATTGGTCGAGCCGAAATAGGTGGAGATCCAGAGCCTGTGAATAACATAGAAATTTACATAGGGTTGAAGCCTGTTTCTGAGTGGACCAGTGCATCTAATCGATATGAACTTCAAGGGAAAATGGAGAGATCTTTAGAGGAGTTTCCTGGCTTACTACTAAACTTTTCTCAACCTATTGCGACTCGTGTTGATGAGTTACTATCTGGCGTAAAAGCTCAGTTGGCGATAAAGTTATTTGGCCCTGAGTTAGACGTTTTAGCAGCTAAAGGACAAGAGATCGAAGCGGCTATAAAGAGTGTTGATGGTGCAAGAGATGTTGCTCTTGAGCAAATTGCAGGTGAAGCGCAACTTGTCGTAAAACCTAATAGGCAAGAGCTATCGCGCTTTGGACTTTCAGTTGTTGATATAATGGAAGTTGTGCGAGATGGTATTGGAGGGGTTGAAGCTGGACAAATCATCAAAGGCAATGAACGTTATGATATTTACGTGCGTATTGAAGAAGAGTACCGACAAAATAAGGAAGCTATTTCAGATATTCGAATTCAGTCACCAACAGGCGCCTGGGTACGCTTAGGTGATGTTGCAACTGTTTCATTTGAATCAGGTCCTCCTCAAGTAAGGCGCGATGATGTTCAAAGGCGTGTCGTTATTCAAGCAAACGTTCAGAATAGAGATATGGGTAGTGTAGTAGCCGACATCAGAAAAGTTATTGCTGAGAAAGTTGACCTACCTTCAGGTTACTCGGTAGCAATAGGTGGCCAATTCGAAAGCCAGCAGCGTGCTCAAAGCAGACTAGCTATCGTTGTACCTCTATCTTTAGCGCTAATTGCATTGTTACTTTACTTTGCTTTTGGCTCTGTTGGTCAAGCTATGCTGATATTGGTCAACGTGCCGCTTGCTGTAATTGGCGGAGTTTTCTCCTTATATTTATCTGGACAATACTTGTCTGTACCAAGCTCCGTTGGCTTTATTACCTTATTTGGTGTAGCGGTATTGAATGGGGTCGTTATGGTAGAAAGTATCAACCAACGTATTAAAGACGGTCTAGAAGCATCTAAAGCCGTTTTTGAAGGCGCTACTTCAAGATTAAGACCTGTACTTATGACTGCTATAACATCAGCTTTAGGTTTGATACCGATGTTAATGTCTAATGGTGTTGGTGCAGAAATACAGCGCCCATTAGCGAGTGTTATTGTTGGCGGCTTGGTAACTGCAACACTGTTAACATTATTTGTTTTACCTGTTTTATATCGCTGGTTTTCAGAGAAAAAAATAAAAGAGCTATCCAGATAAAATTACTGTGAACTCTAACCCCACGCTAAAGTCACGTTTAGCGTGGGGTTATTGAGTAGATGAACGAAAAGAAAGATTAGATTTAACAATAAACTAATAGTCATGACTGCTTTGTCGGAATATTTGTCGTTAAACAGGCCAAAGCTAACTTCCGCTTTCGTATCTTTGCAGTCTTAATCTCTATGTGTCTCAAGGTCGGATTATGGCACAGACTGTGTGAAAACTCTGATCACCTTTTGGTCTAAGTATGTTCTGCTTATGATCTATTAATCTATACATTTAGTTCACTTAATATACTGATATTTATATAATTAGACTATTGATTCAGTTGAGGGTTGAGGCA
>NZ_JACDWU010000337.1:0-10388 GCF_016464045.1 Pseudoalteromonas sp. bablab_jr011
AAACAACCAGCTCAATTTAGCTGTACTAGCTCGCATCTCGCTTTTCGTACTTCGTTGCTTACAACCCCTTCGCGCGTAATAAATTTCACGCCTACATTAAACCGTAGGCGTTATGCTTGCATGGCGCGTTTGCGCAGCAACATCTTTTATATAATTCGCGGCTACAAGTGATGCACACTTCACACGTAGGAGGCGTTTTAACGCCGAAAAGCAAACCTTTTAACTGGCATTAAACAACCATCTCGATTTAGCTGTACTAGCTCCTATCTCGCCTTTCGTAACTCGTTGCTTATAACCCTTTCGCGCGAAATAAATTTCACGCCTACATTAAACCGTAGGCGTTATGCTTGCATGGCGCGTTTGCGCAGCAACATCTTTTATAAGATTCACGGCTAAAGCCCTTCCTACAAGTGATACACATCACACACGTAGGAGGTGTTTTAACGCCGAAAAAGTAAAGCTATTCAACGACATTAAACAACCTTCACGGTATAGCTCGTATCTCGCTTTTCGTAACTCGTTGCTTATAACACTTTTCGCACGAAATAAATTTCACGCCTACATTAAACTGTAGACGGCATGCTTGCATGGTGCGTTTGCACTATTCACGTTCTAGCCGCCATTGTTTTAGCCAAGATATCATTCCCACACTGCTCAGCGGGTAACTAAAATAATAACCTTGTGCGGCATATGTATTAAGTGATTTAACAAACTTCAGTTGCTCGAGTGTTTCAACACCTTCACAAATTACTTTAGCATTATTTTGCGTGTGCATATCGACCATACCCGATACTAAGCTGCGCACTTGGGCTTGATGCGCAAAGTCTGCGGTTAATGACGGTGCAACTTTAATGTATTCAACATTAAGGTTAGGTAACTTAGCCAACCAAACGGGGCTGTCTCCCAAGCCATCAACACACACTTTTATACCAATACTATTAAGCCGCGCGACCATGGCTTTACCTTGGTCATCTAACCCCATGAATAAGTCTAACGGACACTCTATAATTAAATCTCCGGGCTCTAAGCGATGCTCAGTTGCGATGCGGTCTACAAACTCTATAAACTCTTCATGAAGCATTTCAGGGCCAAACACATTGATACTCAATGGTAATTGAATGCCTTCCATACGTAAGGCCATTGCAAGCTCTGCGGCACGCTCAATGACAAACGCAGCAACCGGATACCCAAGCCCCGCAACGCGAATATCATCAATAAACTTATTGGCCGCTAATATGCCTTGTTTGGGGTGTTGCCAACGCAGTAAGAGTTCTAAAAACTCAATATGTTCATCACTATTACGAATCACGGGTTGAAAATACAGTTCAAGCTCACTGGCAAAATCAAGATGAGCAAGTTCACGTAATCGGGCTTGTTGCTCTAACTGTTCGATCATCATTTGTGATTGATACGGCACTATCGCTTTATCTGGGTTTGAATCAAGTGCAAGGTAAGCAAAAGAGATTAAATTATCAAAACTGTGATCAGGGTCGTTACAATTTACATAACTGGCACGCACTTTAACTTCAATGGTGCAATTGGCCACATTGAACGGCTTTAATGTCACTTGCCTTATTTGGCTAATTAATTGTTCATGAAGGTGCTTTTGCTCTTCAACCGCGCAAATAAACGCAAAGTTTAAGCCTCCTAAATGAGCCAGCTTATCGACGCCCCCTGAGCGCCCTTTCATATTCAGAACTGCATCTGAGGTGAGCTGCTGTTTGATACGATTGGCCGATTGAGCCAGTAATAAATCACCAAAGTCACGGCCTATGTGCTGGTTAACGGTTTCGAATCCTTCGAGGCGAATCACAACCAGCACACAGTTTTTTGAATGCGCTTCACTGTATACTGCGAAGCTTTTTTCTAATCCTTTGCGATCGGGAAGCTCTTTTAGCGGGGTTTTATCTAAATCGTCGTGGCGGCTAGGCTCAACGGGAACCTCTTCGTCTTCTGCGGGCTCTTCGTAATTAAAAAAGCCTGACACACTGAGTATAACCACCGACAATACTAACCAATAAAAGGCAATATCAAGTAAAAAATGCGCAGAAAATAACACGGCAAAACAGAGTGCTGCCGACACACTGAGTGTGATTGCTAACCAGTTTGTCGTTCTAAATGCTTGCCACAGATGAAAGCACAGACTTATGGCCAGTAATAAAATAAGCCAAGGTGACCCTACACTCAGGATTGCTAAGCCTAATACGCCATTAACGACTAGGCTTAACCTTAATACGGGATGATGGGTTACACACAAGGCACATATCATTGCCATAAAAACGGCACCAGCTAAAAAAACTGGTACAACATCACTACTTAAATTTACGAGGCTCGCAGTACTGCTCGCTAAACTGGCAATTAATGACATGTAATCCAAAATGCGTAAAAACTCTCTCTAACTTAGTCTACCCAAAATCCACAGATTTAACAGTTTATTTACGCCAAATTGGTAACTTAATTGCGCAGGATGGGATATTTGCCAATGGGCAATATCGGCACGCGCACCGACTTTAAGCACACCACGATCACTGAGACCTAATGCCCCCGCAGCATTACGTGTTACCCCTGCTAATGCTTGCTCTGGTGTCATACGGAAAATAGTACATGCCATATTCATCATTAAGTGCAATGAACACAAAGGTGAAGTACCTGGGTTAAAGTCAGTAGAAATTGCGATAGGCACGTGGTATTGCTGTAGTAATTCAATCGGCGGGTATTTTGTTTCACGTAAAAAGTAAAAGGCACCCGGCAAGAGCACCGCCGTCGTGCCAGCGCTAGCCATTGCTTTAATACCCGCTTCATCAAGGTGTTCAATATGATCAGCGGATAAACCATTAAACTCGGCAACTAACGCAGCACCATGTTGATTAGATAACTGCTCAGCATGAAGCTTCACTGGCAGGTTATGCTTTTTAGCCGCTTCAAAAACGCGTCGAGTTTGCTCGTTACTGAAACCTACGTTTTCACAAAAAGCATCAACGGCGTCAGCAAGGTTTCCTGCAACCACTTGTTCTAACATCTCGCCGCATACAAGCTCAATGTACTCATCGCTTCGGCCTTTGTATTCTGGCGGTAACGCATGAGCACCTAAGAATGTTGTCTTCACATCGACAGGGTGGTTTTCACCTAATAAGCGAGCAACTTCAAGTAATTTAATTTCGTTTTCACAATCTAAACCATAACCAGACTTAATTTCTACGGTAGTCACCCCTTCGCCATACAACGCATTTAAGCGCTCTTTCGCTGCAACAAATAGTGTTTCATGGTCGGCTTCGCGTGTGGCGCGAACCGTACTGGCAATGCCGCCACCGTTTGCTGCAATTTGCTCATAACTCACACCTTGCAAACGTTGTTCAAACTCCTCTGCACGGCTACCAGCAAATACAAGGTGAGTGTGACAATCAATTAACCCTGGTGTTAACCATTGCCCTTTTGCAGATACTGTTGGGGTTGCTAACACATCAAATTGTGGCAAGTCAGCCTGTGATCCTAGCCATGCTATTTTGCCGTCTTTTACTGCAATTGCAGCGTGTTCAAGCGCACCATATGGTGCATCAATTGCAGGGTCCATCGTCGCGATATTGGCATCTGTGATCAATAAATCCCAGTGTGCGTGATCATTATTCGTTGTGTGCATTTTTCACCTATACTGATGCGTCGGGTTTGGTCGTTTGAACCCTGTAACTTGAAATTGTTTAAAGTTTAACAACTCACCTTGTATATACAAGAAAATTATGCCACCTTGAAACACACTAAAAAGTTACCAATAACGTTCTCAGCATGAGTGTTCCTAAGTTTGCGCAAATAAAACAATTTATTCTTGAAAATATCCGCGCTGGTCACTGGCAAGAAAATGACCGTGTACCGTCAGAAAATGAGCTCACTAATCAATTTCAAGTGAGTAGAATGACAGCAAGACGCGCTTTATCAGAACTCACCGAAGCCGGTATTTTAACGCGCAACCAAGGGTTAGGCACATTTGTAGCAAGCTTCAAATCGCAATCTTCATTGCTAGAAATAAAAAACATTGCCGACGAAGTAAAAGCGCGAAATAGTCACTACAGTTGCACTATTTTGGTTATGGAATCGATACGTGCTATCGCCCCTATTGCCATTGCACTGAGTGTTGAAGTAGACAGTCATGTGTATCGCAGTGTTATTGTTCACAATGAAAACGAGCAACCACTGCAAGTTGAAGAGCGTTTCGTGAACCCTTTACTTGCCAAAGACTACTTACAGCAAGATTTTCACAACCAAACACCGCATGAATATTTATCGCGCGTCGCCCCACTCACCGAGGCACGCCACACGGTTGAAGCCGTTATGCCCAACCCTGAAATGTGTGAATGGCTCAACTTATATAACGAAGAGCCTTGTTTGCAAGTAATCCGCCGAACATGGTCATCACAAGGTATTGTGAGCTTTGCACGTCTTGTTTCACCCGGCAGTAAATACCGATTAGGCGGGCATTTAACCTTTAAAAAATAGCTAAATAGCGTGTTGGTAACTAAAGTTGAGCGCTTTAATGGCGTCACCATTAATAATTCGCTCCCCCACCTCATTGCTGGTAAAAGTAGGCGCTGGATTACCCTTCTCACGGCACTTTTCTCGATAGTAATCAGCTTTAGTTGGGTGAGCAGGGTTAACGACGTTATAAACACTTTGTGCCACAGGCCAATGCGTAATAACACTAAATATTGCGTTAATTACATCTTGCTGATGAACCATATTAACGATTTGCTCACTTGAGCTAGACAACTCTTTACCTGCCACAAATTGTCCCGGCTCACGTTGTGGACCAACTAAACCAGCCAAACGTAATACTTTTCCACCTGCTTTTAATACGGCTTGCTCTGCATCGTATAGCTGTTGCTGACGGTCTGTTTGACACTCAATAATACTTGCTTCGTTGTAAAGCCCATTATCATTAGCATAAACCCCTGTTGACGAGCACAAAATAAAGCCTTTGCAATGCAATGAATCGGCAAGAGCCAGTCCTGCATTTAAGGTCTCTAAATAATTACTTTGCTGTTGCCTACTACGTGGAGGAATAGCACATACCCACCATGCATTTTCAAGGCTAACATCATGCTTAACTTTTCCCTGTTCAAGTAAGAATTGTCTATGAAAATCAAATTGATGTTCACTACTTCGATGTGTGCCTTGCACATCCCACTGTAATTTTTTGGCTTCAAAGCAAAGTGCCTGACCAAGCCACCCAGCACCAAGTACAACTATTTTATTATCAAAATTAACCATTTAATAATATCGCCTTATCTATATGTAATATTTTATTAATAAGCTTCACTATGCAATGTAGCGATTTAGGTGCAAATATGATTAGATAACTAACTCTACCCGATAATAAAAACACGTGCACCTATGTTAAATAACCTTTCTTTACGTAAAAAAATATTATTACTCATCGGCGGAACGATAAGTGTATTACTTATCATCGCGTCTAGTTTTTTTGTGAGCCATATTGCTGACCTATCACGTCAGGCTATCCAACGCGAAGCGGATAGCTACTTACAAAGTGAGCGGCTTTCAATGCAAAGTTACTTTGCCAAATACGGTAAAGTAGTTGAAACCTTTGTAACCAATCCGCACTTAGTAAATTGGTTTGATAATTGGAACAAGCGCGATCAAAGCCTTGAGAACCAACCCGGATACGACAGCGTTAACCAAGACTTTGTGCGTATTAGTGGTAACGACGACAATATTTTATCTGCCTTCTTCGCATCGGCGACAACCGGTGAGTACTTTAAAGAAAACGAACGCACCACTCACTACAATGGCCAGCCTTATTACGCTTATAAACGTGGCTGGTGGCAAGATGCCTTAAAGATCAACAAATTGTATGTTGGTCCTATTTCTGTTGATTTAACCACAGGCAACGCCTCAGCTGTAGTACAGCAACCTGTTTATAATAAACAAAACAAACTGGTTGGTTTTGGTGGGGTTGATTTACAACTTAACAATATCAACGACATGGTTGAAGATATTCGCTTTAACGGACAAGGGTTTGGCTTTTTACTTGATGGCAACCAAAAGGTGGTTCACTTATCTAAGCGCACCGACCATAAACTGTCTGTGACAGACGAAGGTCCAAACGGCAAAGAAGG
Source organism: Pseudoalteromonas sp. bablab_jr011 (assembly GCF_016464045.1). Taxonomy (NCBI): domain Bacteria; kingdom Pseudomonadati; phylum Pseudomonadota; class Gammaproteobacteria; order Alteromonadales; family Pseudoalteromonadaceae; genus Pseudoalteromonas; species Pseudoalteromonas sp. bablab_jr011. Next base: position 6,126 of record NZ_JACDWU010000337.1, read on the forward strand.
TCTTGATGCCCTCGAAAAACAATTTAGTGACACATCAGGCTTCAGCGAATTAAACCGCACCATGAAAAGCAACAAAGACGGCAGTGGTTTTGTCACCCTAAAAGGCGAGCAATATTACGTTGTATACAACCGCCTTGAATTAGAAAGCCCATACCTTGATTGGTATGTGGGTATTTTAATACCAACCAGCATGATCGAAAAGCCAGTACATGATGCAGTCATGACAACAACGACCTCTGTGATCATCATTTTAGCGATTATTATTGCGATGATCTTCTGGGCTACGCAAATGATCACTAAACCACTGACAAAACTTACTTATATCATGCGTGATATTGCTTCAGGTGATGGTGATTTAACCCAAAAAATCGAAATAAAGAGTCAAGATGAAGTTGGTCAGCTCGCTCACCACATGAATACCTTTATCGATAAATTACGCGCCATGATGCTTAATACAGCAGCCCAAGCTGAGCAGTTAAGCCAAGCGGCTTCACAGCTTAAAATCGTCTCTAAAAAAACCAACGACGAAATTCAGCAAGAAAAACAACAAGTTGACAGTGTTAGCGCCGCAGTAACAGAAATGGCCTCTACGGTACTCGAAATTTCGCGAAATGCGCAACACACCAACAATGCAGCCGAAGAAGTGCAAAGCATTACAGCCGATGGCACCAAGCGTTCAACGCAGGCGCAATCGGTGATGACCGCACTTGCCAGCCACATCGGTGAGGCATCTAAAGTTGTTGCTGGGCTTGAGCAAGAAAGCGGCAATATTGGCGCTGTTGTCGATGTAATCAACTCAATTGCAGAACAAACCAATTTACTGGCACTCAATGCAGCCATTGAAGCGGCGCGTGCAGGTGAGCAAGGGCGAGGCTTTGCGGTGGTTGCTGATGAAGTACGCTCACTGGCAAGTCGTACACAAGAGTCGACCGATGATATTCGTAATATGATCACGCGTTTACAGCAAATAGCTCAAAAAGCATCCACCATGATGCAGCAGGGTCAAGAGCGTGCAGAAGGCTCTGTAGAGCAAACTCAAATTGTACTGCAAGCTCTGCAAGATATTGCAGGCTCAGTGACGAATGTACAAGACCAGAGTCATCAAATTGCGACCTCAACTGAGCAACAAACGGTGGTTGCTGAGGACATTAACAATAGCCTCGCGGCAATTAACCATTTAGTTAATAGTACAGCAGATCATGCACATGAGTTAGCAGACGAAGCACGCGATCTCAATGAGCTAGCTATTTCACTTAATAAAACAGTTAATCAATTTAAGTTGTGATTAGTCATTGAATTGTTCTAGGTGTGTGTTCTTGCTACTTATTATAAGTAACAAATCAGGCACCATGCAGTCGTTAATAAGAAATTTTTAACGCTGCAAACGACAGGTCTAAATCATTCACACTGATTTGAATTGGTATTGAGATAGATTGCAGATGTAATTAAAAACCCGATGTCACCTGAAGATGACATCGGGTTTTTATCGTCAGCCTTCCTTGTTACCTGTGGCGTAACCGCTTTAGTAAGTTCCATAAATAGTTGCCACTGTTGCTCATTCCATGTAGCAACTCCCTTGTTGTTCAGTCCGTGTAATAATTGCGCTTGTACTTGTTCCATTTTGTCACCTCCTTACGCTAGCTTCATCCATATTTGGCTCCTAGCCTAAACCAAAATCCTTGGTGTTTATCCTTTCACTTTATCCATAAAGCGTTGCCATTGTGCGCTTGTCCATAACGCCTTGTTACTTCCTTGCTGTCCTTTGTGCTGTGTTACATTTTCCATACTGTAAATCTCCTTGCAGTGTTGTCATCCATTATTACGTGTGCATTTCCTTGCCGTACACTCATTCCTTTGAACCGTGATTATTATCGCTTACCGATAATATACACAGCATGAATCAAACCTGGAATGTACCCTAATAAGGTTAAAATAATATTAATCCAGAATTGTGCCCCTAAACCTACCTGTAAAAATACGCCAAGAGGCGGAATTAAAACCGAGAAAATAATGCGTATTAAATCCATAACTCACTCCTTGAAAAAGATAAGCCCAGCCAAAGCTGGGCTATAGGGCGTGCTATTATTCAGCAACAATCTTAAGTTCATCGATGACTTTACGCACATCTTCAGCATTTTCAGCAATGCTCACTGCTAATTGCTTTTCTGCATCTGACTTAACCGTACCTTTTAATGTAACAACGCCTTTATCTGTATCGACATCAATATCAGTGCCGCCTACTTCAGAGTTAAATAAATAACGTGTGGTGATCACTGTACTGATCTTCGCATCAGTTAAGTCACTTTCTACTGAGTCACCTTTATCTGCACTCGTGGCCTTAGACTTCATGTTTTTCACAACCGTTAGTTTGTTATCAACAGCAGTTACACCGTCTAGGCTAAGTACAAGCTCTTCGGCTAACTCTTTGTCTAATTCACTATCAACTTTACCGGTTAATACAACTTTGCCGTTTTTTACGTCTGTGTTGATATCAAAATTATTTAGGTTAGTGTTCATAAGAAGCACAGTTTCTGCCTTACCATCAATCCAAGCATCTTTACTTTCATTTTCCCAGTTGCTTGCCTGAGCACTCATACTTGTTGCACCAATTACTAACGCAGCAATCATAGTCTTGTTGAATGTATTCATAATCTTTCTCCTTTTGATTAAAGACGAGATAACTAATGCGACTTCGATGCCAACTTTTTATTTTTATATTATTCAATAAGTTAAATCGATATTCAGCCATGATTTATATTCGTTTCGGTAATTATTTACAGACAATTCGGTAATAAGTTCACTCTGTTATAAAAATGACTAATTAATTGTCAATCTTATTAATCTATGGTTAATTTAACGAATGAAAGCCCACACCAAAAAACATAAACCAATGAATATTAATAAAATAATTTTTGGCCTACACTTTGCTTTGTGATTAACATAACTTTAAAACTCAACAGGGAATTATCATGGCCGTCAAACTCGAAGATCGCCCCATCGAGCAAGTAAGAGAAGAAGTAATCGATCAACTTATCTATAACTACAGTCATGCAGTTATTTCAGCAGAAGCATTTGAACGAAGACTAGACCAAGCAATGGAAGCCACCAGCAATGAGGTGTTAATTGAGCTGGTTGCTGACTTAGAGTTAACAGCAGATATTGACTACAAGTCACATAAACACGTGCAGTTTAAGCCTCACTATGCACATGGTAGCGATGCAGAAAGCCTGCAACTACGCAGTATTTTAGGTTCCAACGAGCGCAGCGGCCAATGGCTAGTCCCGAAAGAAATTCACCTAACGAACTGTTTAGGCTCAATTGAATTAGACTTTAGTGAAGCCGTTTTTCAGCACCAGCATGTCACCATCTACGTAAACTGTATTTTAGGCAGCGACGAAATCTACGTGCCAGAACATGTAAATGTAGTGTCAAAGCTGTTTAGTGTGGTAGGTAGCGTTGAAAATAAATCGGTTGCACTCAATAAAGGGCAAGGCCCCACAATTACGATTGAAGGTAATGTTTGGCTAGGCTCAGTAGAGATTAAAGTCAAACGCACCATGAAAGAAAAGTTCATCAGCTTTGCCAACAGCCTAAAAGCCAGTTGGAAAGAAATGAATAGAGTGCAATAACGAAATGCGAGTTGCGAAACCCCTTCGCGCACAATAAATTTCACGCCTACATTAAACCGTAGGCGTTATGTTTACATGGCACGTTTGCACAGCAACGTCTTTTATAAAATTCACGGCTAAAGCCCCTCCTACAAGTGATACACACTTCACTCGTGGGAGGCGTTTTAACTAAACAAGCTCGCTTTTCGCAGCTCGTTGCTTATAACTCTTTCACGGCTAAAGCCCTTCCTACAAGTGATGCACACTTCACTCGTGGGAGGCGTTTTAACGCCGAAAAAGCAAACCTGTTCAGCGACATTAAACAACCTTCACGGTTTAGCTCGTATCTCGCCTTTCGTAACTCGTTGCTTACACCCTTTCACGGCTAAAGCCCCTCCTACAAGTGATACACATCACACACGTGGGAGGCGTTTTAACGCCGAAAAAGCAGACCTGTTCAGCGGTATTAACAACCATCTCGATTTAGCTGTACTAGCTCGTATCTCGCTTTTCGTCACTCGTTGCTTACACCCTTTCACGGCTAAAGCCCCTCCTACAAGTGATACACATTTCACACGTGGGAGGCGTTTTAACGCCGAAAAAGCGAACCTTTTCAGCGACATTAAACACCCTTCACGGTTTAGCTCGCATCTCG
>NZ_JACDWU010000338.1:0-16242 GCF_016464045.1 Pseudoalteromonas sp. bablab_jr011
AGCAATCGCATGCGTTTTCGTGCATTTGGTTCTTTTCGAGAAAGCGCTAAAAGTTGTTCAGATATGTTTGGGTTCAATGCTAATCACCAGTGATTTTATATAGCCTATATTAGATCAGATATTTAAGCGGAATGGTATAAGTGATAGGTAAAGAATTTGAAAGGGTAATTGCTACGACCAAGCTAGCCCATATAGGTTTTTAAGATACAAAAAAACCCGCATAAAGCAGGTTTTTTTGTTTTCTTCGTATGTCTACAGGGGGAGGCATAAAGCCAGCATATCCCATAGCTAGTAAGTGAATTGTAAAAGGAGTTGACGATGCCGTCAAGTAATATCAAAAGGTCATTATCTGACTCAAGGTTGAGTACATATGAACAAATTGTTTTTAATGGTACAGCGTTGAGTACAGAGCAAGCATTAAAGCTCTATGCATGGAATGCACAAGTGTCTGCGGCGTTTTTTGCGCCACTTCACCTTTGTGAGGTGGTTTTTAGAAACGCTGTATCTGAAGCCTTGGAGAGAAAATATGGGTTAAATTGGCCTTGGAATACTACATTTGAGCGTAGTTTACCAAACCCTGATAGAGGCTATAGCCCAAGACGTGATCTAATAAATGCCAGAAATGGACAGAACACAACAGGAAAAGTTATTCCCGAATTAAAGTTTGTATTTTGGGAGAAACTGCATAACGAGAAGGTTTGATGATCGTTTATGGACTCCATTCTTGCGTACAGTATTTCCTAATCATGAAGTAACTTTTAGGAAACAACGCTATTGGACATACAAAAACCAGCTAGTGACTCCTTTGATGGAATTAAAACCTTTCTAATATTGGTCATAAATAATGCATAGCAAAACTAAAACAAGCTAATATAGTGTCCTCTGATAAAGATGTTAAGGCACAAAGGAGATTGCGTGCATGGGGTTTCGAAAGAGTATAAAAGTTGGAAAAGGTGTACGGGTTAATATAGGTAAAAAAGGGATTAGTAGTCTTTCCTTGGGAGGTAAAGGTTTAACTCTGAATGCGAGTGAGAAAGGTATTCGTGCTACAGGAAGTATACCCGGTAGTGGAATCTCTCACGCCAAGGTGGTTTATAAACCCGATGGGACTTCTAAGCACGTAAACCTTAAGAGTAGCTTACCACCACAAATTGACACTGATGTACGAAAAGTTAGCTTTTTGCTTGGTATGGGAATTTTTTTCCTGCCGTACATCTTTGCTTGGTATACTCTTCGCAAAGGACACTCCACGATTTCAAGAGTCACAAGTTTCGCTTGGTTGTTTTGGCTTATATATTCAGTTATCCAACAGCCCTAACAAAGCAACGTATGGCGATCTACATTCGTTTCTATTAAAGACTGCTACAAATCAATCAACTACAAGGCTGTCGTGTAGCGATGTTACGACCGTACGTTTAAGACAAATCTCTCCTTAGGCCGTAACTTATTATATGCCCTTCTCCGTGTTTCGGTTTATTGATAAGACACTCCACTAAACCCTCATTCACCATGCATTTTCTAATTATGTGTGCAATTCATTAGGGCATGCTTACTTTAAGAATCTAGCTTTCGCACTATCCGAGGCAATTCCGCTAGCGACTAATATAACAAGTTATGTACAATGCCGCCTATAATATGTATTGTGGTTACAATAAATTAAGTAGTAGAGATCATGGCAACGCAAGCATTAATTAATCCCCAAATTGTAACTTGGGCACGGCAACGAGCCGGCTTAAGCAAGGAGGACTTTGCTCAAAAATTAGGGATTAAAAAGGTTGAACGCGTAGTTGAATGGGAGGCTGGAACATCTAAGCCTACATTTGTTCAAGCCCAGAAAATTGCAAATGCCACTAATATTCCTTTTGGTTATCTATTTTTAGTTAACCCTCCTAAAGAAGAGCTACCTATACCTGATCTCAGAACTATAGGTAACAAGCATCGTAATGAAGTATCAGTTGAAATGAGAGACATCATTAAGCAGGTAATGTATAAACAACAGTGGTACAAAGAGTATTTGCGACAAATTGGCGAAGAGGAATTGCCGTTTGTCGGTCGCTTTACTACAAAAAATACTGTTTATGATGTTGCACAAAACATAAGAGGTGAATTAGGAGTTCCACTGCCTCAAAAAGGCTCTTGGGAAGACTATCAACGTCAACTAATCAACGCTGCTGAAAACTCTCGCATTCTTGTTATGAGAAGTGGCATTGTAGGTAATAACACCAGAAGAAAGCTCGAAGTTAGTGAGTTTCGAGGCTTTGCCATCTCCGACAAATTAGCGCCTGTAATTTTCATCAATAGCTCTGACGCGCCAGCCGCAAGACTTTTTACGCTTATTCATGAGTTAGCTCATCTTTGGATAGGCAGTAGCGGGGTTTCTGATCTTGGCAACGAACATGCTGAAGAAGAAAAGTTCTGCAATGCTGTAGCTGGCGAATTTTTAGTCCCTGAGAAAGAATTCCATGAAATGTGGAATCCTCTAGTTAGCCTACTAAATAATGTTGTAGCAATTAGTTCTAGATTTCACGTTAGTAAACTCGTTGTGGCTAAACGGGCTTTCGACTGTAACGCTATAGACTCCGATACTTATAGGGAATTTTACCAACGTGAAATGAAAGCGTTCAGACGCAAAAAAAGCAGCGGAGGAGACTTTAACATTACTGCGGGTGCCCGTAACAGTGCTTTATTTTCTAGTGCAGTTGTTGCAGAAGCAATGAGTGGGCGGATTCTACTTCGGGATGCAGGGAGCTTATTGGGAATTCAACCTAATAAAATTAAAACGTACGCGAGCAAACTTGCCTTATGAATTACCTGCTAGATGCAAATACATTTATTGAAGCGAAAAATCGGTACTATTCGATGACAATTTGTCCGGGCTATTGGCAGTGGTTATTGCAATCAAACAAGCATTGCGGCGTTTCAAGTATCGAATTCATAAAGAAAGAGCTGATTAACGGTAATGATGAACTCGCGATATGGGCTAAAGAACATCCAGGTTTGTTTGAATCTAATGATGATGAAGCAACCCAACTTGCCTTCGCAAATGTGGTGAATTATGTAATGTCTCTAACCGAGATGAAAGACGGAACACATGAAGAGTTTCTGAGAGGGGCTGACCCTTGGTTAATTGCTAAAGCTATAACAACTGGATCAGTGATAGTTACCCACGAAAAGCTCGACAAAAAAATCAAGAGAAAAATCTTAATCCCAAACATTTGTGAGCACTTCAAAGTATCTTATATCAATACTTTTGAGCTATTAAACAATTTAGAAGCTCAATTTGTTATGCATACATCAACCCCTTAGGCTTTAGAGCCTTATTTACTTTCAAAATGTGTAGCTCGCTAATCATACTTGAAGCGCCTCCACTAACTAATCCAAACCTCATAAGTAATTCATTAGCAATAACGCTAACCTTGTTTCAATAACGTTTAAAACCGGTAATTTCCGGCTTTAAATTTTCCTATCCGTGACATCAGTATTTGGCTTACATTCAAGCGAGTTCTGCACTACTGAATTTGGAGTTTTTAGCCAATATTTTTAGTTTGAGTCGTATAGGTAAAGTGGTGGCGTTGCTATAGCATCTTAATGCGGCGTTAGTCCCTAAAAATTTATGCCGAATTCACTTAACACAGATGACAACCTAAAACGTTTTTCCAATACTGAGGAAACCCAACACATTGGACTAACACTCATAGTAAAATCACTTGTGAAAAGAACGGGTGTAAGAACTGATAACTTTCATCCTTGGGGTGATTTATAATTCATGCACTTTAGCTTCATTTGTATAATGACTTTAATGAGCTATTTTTGTTATCCCAGTAATATAGAAGAAATGGAATTGCACCTCCTTTAATCTCTTCTGCTGAATAGAACTTCTCTGTATTGAAAGCTTTAAAATAAATTCCTTGAGAATAAGCTTTAACTGTTGAGGAAAGAATGAACGCCAAATAGATTAAAACAAGAATTGAGGTAAATATTGTTAATGATGTTGAAATTTGCATCAATGCAAAGGTAATAAGCAATAAAACCATTAGATGGGATAAACTTCTAATTTTATTAATTTTAATTTTGGTCATACATAAAAATCCTTTTTAAGTTCCTTCCTAAATTGTACCTATTAATATTCTATTCCTTGTGAGTCTATCTAGTCAATTTGTAGTATCTATATGAATTGCATTTTTCACATTATATTGTGAATTTTTGGTTCTTTGACTGCGGTTCTAGATTTTTTCACAAAATATTGTGAATTTATTGCCCTATTGATTATATTTCTCTATTATTCACAATTATCTGTGAATTTTGGAGCTAAAAATGGAAATATCTGTTAGTTCAGCTAAGCAATTAGGTAAATTAATATCTGCTGTTAGAAAAAGCCAAGGGTTAGACCAAAAAACAATTGGAGAATTTTCGGGCAATAGTATCAATACGGTAGGTGACTTTGAAAAGGGGAGTGGTTCATTGTCCGTAAATAGGTTATTTGATTTGATGGAGTCACTTGGTATTGAAATGAAAATAGACTTCACAAGCTACCTACGAGTTGCATGATTATGGACATTGCTACAAGCATTGTAGAATCTTATCTCTGGCCTTATAGACTATGTCCATAGGCGTTTTGCAAAATTTACCATTATTAATCAATTTTCGTCCATGCTATTTCGTAAAGTTGATCCATCTAAATCTTTAATTTTTTCATACTGTTTATCAATTTCTTTTATGGTCAAATAATACTTTGGCCAGCGATTATTGCATTTTTGGCACATAATTAGCACAATAGGGTTTTCAGGCGTACTCTTTTCAGGGCTAAATTCAACAAACTCTACAGCATCACAATAAGGATCTCGACGTATTATTTCAACAGCTTTTTCAAGATATTTAGTGTAACTCTTGTATTTTTCATTAACGTTTTCTGGTGTCACTGCTCCATCTAAAATATGTGATACCTTATATAGATACTTTGATGAGTCGAAATATGGGTCAGAGATTTTGTCATGAAAAAATGAATAGCCATCTGCTATTTTCATTTTGTAGTAGTCTATTCCTCGACCTGCCAGCTTAGACACAATTTCATCTTGCTTGTCTTGATCCATTCTTAAGCCAAAGTAGACTGCTTTTACTGATCGATAATCGTATGAATGACACCCATTTAGAGAGGCAACTATTCGTACTTCTTTTTCATATTCCTGTCGGAGGACAATAATTATAAATAGTTCGTTACATGTAACTGTAGCTAACCTTATGTTTTATATAACTTTGTTTAAGGTTACACTTTTGGATGTTTTTAACTATCTCAAAAGTAACCTTAATTTGAAATTATTACCATTAAATTCAGGCAATTAGCTGTATATTAGTTGCGTTACATTGTTATTGTCCGCACGAGCATTGCTCAGAGCCATGTTTTTTCGTATTAACGTAGCATTTTGTGATTGAACTTTAGCGAGCATAGCTTTCAATTCTGCCACCTCAGACCGCAACTCTCGATTGCGGTCTTTGTATTTATTAAGTTCAGTTTGTTTGGCATCACGTTGCTGTCGAATGTCTTTGTTTACACCGCCTTTAATACGCTCTAATAGTTCAGGGCAATCACGGTGAATCAATGCTCGACTTACACCTGCTTCTTCGGCAACGGCAGCGACACTCATTTTACGTTTATGAGAAACAGTATTTGGACGACCTTTTTCGATTCGAACAATGGCAAGTCGAACCGCTTTATGTGTCGCTTTTTCTTTCTGGTTAGACATTTATCACCTCGATATCCTTTCTCTCGTTAATCTCTTGCTTCATAGCTTCAACATCAATACCCAATGCCACTAGAACCTTTTCACAGCGTTCCATGCCTTTTTTTACCGCCGCTCTACCAGCTTCACCAATATCATCCAATTGCATCAGTTTCATTTGCTGCACTAGCATTCCCTCCCAATAAGGCAGGTGTCGCTTATCTACAATGCCGCTTTCACAGCTATCAGGCTTACCACACTTACACTCATCATCATTGGTGCACCACCCAATACCTGTTGAGCGAATTGGTATGGAGCTAGAGTATGCCTTTGCCATAGCACTAAGAGAGCCAAAAGATTTAATTAACTCTTTATCCTCACGGACCTTCATGATGTTTTGAGCTATGTCGCCACCAGTGATAGGCGTGTCTAGTTCAAACCAATCTTGCTTAATTTCTTCTTCAACCAGATATTTCTCTCGAAGCATTTCTTCAAACAATTCAGCATCCAAAGCATCATTAAAGGCATACAAAGTGGTCATGGTAATTGACCAATGTTTAAAGTGATCTTTTAATGCTCTCAAGTCACCTAATTCAGAGTGAACCGCATAATTAGCAAAGGTACGTCTGAATTGGTGCGCTGATAGGTTCCAATTACTCCCTATCTGTTCACATAAGTTTGGCAACCTAGCGTTAGTCATTGCCACCCCTGACAATAGGTAAATTGCGTTTCCTTTTCCCCGGTTTTTCGATAGGCAGATGTGGTTTGATATTTCCTCAAGTCGATGTGCTTCCACATGATCGTTGCTTGCTTTCGCTTTTAGTAAATCACACTCAAGTTGATCTTGAAGTGGAGCGCTCAAACGGCCAAGAATATCAATCGCTTCCGTGGCTATCCTTGGCGCAATCCACTCAGCTAACCCTGTATGTGTTTTCTCAGAGACAGTTTCGATGTGGTAGTAAGTGGTGTCACCTTTCGTTTCAGAGCGATACGCATCACGCTTAATGCCTAATATTTCATGGATACGCATACCCGTTGTGAGTAACAGCCAGAAGATACAGCTATCTCGAAGTAGCAATGTTTCTCTCTTTTTTGACGATTCCAGAATTTCATCAGCTTTATCTAGGTATGATTTAGTGAACTGGCACAGCGGAATTAGCACTTTATTTGGAATAATGGGGGTCTTACCTTTGGTAATGGCTTCCCGATACGCTTCACCAACATACCCTGCTTGCTCATTAGCGGTTGATTGAGGCCAAGGATGCTCTTTGACAAAATCAAACTCTTTGCAGTGGTAATAAAGGTCTTCTAGAATGCGGAATCTATCCACCTTGGTGACTGCTGTCAGTGGTTTAGTCTCGCCTTTTCGTTTTGAGTGCAGGGTATTTACATGCCTAACGTAGGCATTTGAGGTAAAAGCTGTCAGCCCATGTGTAACTGTAGTATCTGAACTTAAAACCCACTGAAAATAACTTTTCAACTTGTCCAATGTTTTCACAAGAGTATTAAGAGCTAACCCCTTTTTGAATTTGCTCCAGATTACCCACTTTGCCATGCGCTTCATTTGAGTATCATCAATCGTAGAAAAAGTAAGGTTTAATGCACTTGCTATAGTTGCTTTCGTACCTTTACTAGCAGGAAACACCCATACATCTTCCTCAAATCGAGATAGCGTTTGGTATTCACCATTGGCGAGTTTAATGTAGGTCACGATACCCGTTAGAGAGCCATCAATGACTTGCTCAAGCGCACTGGTGCTTGGCTTTGGACATTGCTGAATTGCAAACTCAGCTTGTGTGAGTATTAACTCAATTGAACTCATTGCGTCACCTTCAACATATCAAGGTTTTGCCAGTACGGATGTGGATTAGATCTTGCCCGTTCTTTTTCAGTCTCTACACGCTGTAGCTGGCCAAGCTTAGCAAATTCAGGGACAACTTCTTCATCTACGATTCTTAGAACATTTTTTAAATGACGCTTCCAGTCTTTACGACCAAACTCGTCACGGCTTCGAATAATCGCCCAATAAAAACTAAAGAGTTTATACAAATCATCACCTGTAATAACGAAGCTTTTACAGCGGAAGCAGCCTAAAAAGTCATTACAGAACGAGCCATTTTTCGGTGCTTTATCGCCATTCTTAGGGTCTTTACAATGCCCTACAGGGACGCTTGGCTCTGCGCACGTTAGCTCTTTAACTCGTATCTCACCCATTAAGCCCAAGTTGCGCTTTGATTGCTCGGGAGCTTGCAGGTAGTGGTCAAGCGTTCCTGTCCCACTGTGTTTGGCTTGCCGCGCAGCAATTAACAAACTCTCACCACTCAGCTCATAAATACCATTGATGAACGTCTTGCGAAAACGGCTTACATTAAGTTTCATCGTTCGACCATCTTCATCTCTTAAGTCGTACTCTTTGATGAATTTTTTGATGTTATATCTAAGCAGCCTTTCTGCTAGAGAGGAGGCCGTACCTCTCTCGGCACCTATGTGGGCAATTCTAGACTCATAGACAAATAACAAGTCGGAATCGATAGACTTTCTCACTTGGCTATTACGCTCAATGATAGCCTCAATAAGATAAGCCACATCAAGCTTTATTCCTTGCACTACTTCAAGTTCCTGTGATTTTCGTAAATTGTGCAATTGCGTGGAGTTGCCTCTTTTTTTGAATACGGTTAAGAGCTTGCGGCAATCTTTAAGTGGGTGGTCGGTCAATGAGTCGGTAGTCATATTGAGAAGCGGAGATGTGTTGATGCCTGTCTGAATCGCCACAGCTAACAAACACAGTGTTAACTGATAACCTGTTAGTGGTTCGGTCTTTTGATAAATCGGCTTAATTGCTTGTTTTAGCGCAACCACCACCTGCCTTTTTTCATGGGGAGTCAGTGGTTTCTCGCCCTTTGCACGTTTACTTGAATTTGGAAATGGGCTCTTAGGAAAGAAATCACTGTTTAGGTTTATGTCATCAATGACTGACCAATAGCCCTTGTCCCTCATGTGTATCAGCATTGACTTGAGATGAGTGTAGTAACCTTTTAGGGTGTTATACCCTAACTCACAACCTCTAAGGTGCAGTAAATATTGCTCGATCAACTCTGGCGTAATGTCATCTTGTGTTAAGTCCTCACCCGCTGAATACCTAAATAATGTAAGGTATTCAGCGAAATGGAAAAAACCATTTTTAAAATAACCTTTTTGAGTTTCCTCGCTAAGAGCATCGGTATTTTTCAGCAGAGCTTTTGCGGTGTAGTACACTCGATTTGTAATGTCGTCATAACCTTTGCCATAGAAACGAGTAAAATTGACGTTAGAACCATTGCCACCTTTTGAACCGATATTCGGGTAATTCACTACAGGGTTGATTGGTCGGACTATTTCTCGATTTTGAGCAGTGTCAGTTGTTGACTCTACTGCCGATGTTTTCTTTAGCTTGTCTTTGTTAATAGACAGTTTTTTTCTTTGTCTCGCCATATTTCACCTACACAATCGCATCAATCTGTTGTTGATACTCAATCGACAAGTCATCGACCAAATCATTAACCAAATGTAAATATTTCATCGTGGTTGTGATACTTGAATGTCCAAGCCGAGCTTGTAGGTACATCAACGGTTCAAATTTACTGCTTTTATGCTCTAACATTCCTTTCAGCATGTGCGTTGCATAAGTATGCCTTAACATATGCGGTGATACGTGAAAGGGTAATTTAAGCGACTTGAGAGCCTTACCAAAAGCAGAACCTTGAGAAGCCCACCCTTGACCATCAGGCGTTAAAAACAAGCAATTTGACTCCACTTCCGACTCTTGTTGCTTCTGAAAACGAGCCTCATTGACATAACGCCACAAGTCCTCCATCAATCGTGTCGGGATGTGTATTTTGCGCTCTTTCTCACCTTTGGTTCGTGAAATATTGACCTCATAGTAAGCTCTGTTTCCAGTAGGCTTTCTTATTATATTCAAGGGAAACAGCAACAGTTCTTTTCGTCTAATTCCTGTCTGTAGACATAAGCGAACCATCAGCTTTAAGGTTGAATTTTCAATCGCAGATAAAAGATCTCGCACTTCAATTACCGATAAAAATTGAGCTTTTTTCTCAAAGGTTTTCATCATCAAATCAGAGCTGTATTTCTTACCACCATTTCTTTCTGTATGAGCTAAAAACTGCTGGCCTTTATTCACTGAAACGGATTCTAGAGAGTAAGGTAATGACTTAAACCACTTACCGACGCCATAAGAATAGAAACGCACTATCGTTCTTAAATGCTGATTGGTTGAATTTACCGACATGCCAAACTCACCAACACAAAGGTCACGATAAGCACTGACTAACATTTCATCTTCACTGCTTTCTGAAATGTCTCGCCAATCCAAACTGTTCTGCTCACAGAATGTCAGGAATTGAGCTAGGTGATTGCCATACGTCCACCAAGTGTTCTCACTATTCACTCGACCTCGTTTTAAGCACTCATATACCAAGAACTGCAACGCCTCTACACAAAGCATTCCTGATTCAATCCCTAGATCTGAATTATCAACTTCCCACGTTAAGAGGGGAAAGTTAGGGTACTTCACACTTTCAATTTCAAAGTCAGATGTGGATTTAATGCAAAGCATAATCGCCCTAATTCACTGTATATTAACACAGTATAATTGTACGCATTATGCTTTGCTACAAAAATAAACGATTTTTTATGTGGACATTGGTATGTAACACGTTTCTGGACAGAAATGAGTTAGACCCAACGGACGGCTCTGTGCCATTTTCGGTCTTTCGACTGCAATATTACATCTTAAAACTAATTGCGACTACAGATGTTCACCATCTCATTTTTGATTAAACTTATCGTTGAGTATTATTTTCCCTGCTGAGAATACCAATAGTTTTTATACGCCAAACTTCCCCACAATACATGGGCCAATGCAATTTCTGAAGTATCATGATTAACATCTATTGGTGATAGTGTGTTGAGTTCATAATTATATTGAAAGTTCAAAGGTGCTTTACTTGGCTGAAGGATGGTTACTTCATCATTAACCATATAAGCAAAATTCTCTGCATACTGCATCATAGCTCTATTAGAAGCCGTTGGATCTGTTAGGTCTTGACCTAACATTGGTGAAATATTCTCTATACCCATTAATGACAAAAGTGTTGGTGCTAAATCGATTTGACTGACTATTCGTTGATCTAAAGTGGGTCCTTTACCTGAGTTTAGAATCACACCCGGAATGTGGAAATTGTTAATGGGAACAAGATCTTTGCCCATTGCTCTCGCATCATGGTCGGCAACAACGAGGAATATAGTATTTTCCCAATAGTCTTGCGCTTTTGCTTTTGCAATAAATTGTCCTAAGGCATAGTCTGCATATTGTATGGCTTTATGGCGCAGTAATTCTTTGTCATCATATTGTTGTAATTGTTCAGCA
This sequence comes from Pseudoalteromonas sp. bablab_jr011, assembly GCF_016464045.1. Lineage (NCBI taxonomy): Bacteria > Pseudomonadati > Pseudomonadota > Gammaproteobacteria > Alteromonadales > Pseudoalteromonadaceae > Pseudoalteromonas > Pseudoalteromonas sp. bablab_jr011. The sequence continues at coordinate 11,143 of NZ_JACDWU010000338.1, forward strand.
GTGTATTGAATTGGTGAAACAATACCGTCAGGTATTTCAAATGGATCATGGTTACTTGACGTAAATATGAAACTAAAAAATGGTTTTCCTTCGTTATGAAGCTTAGTTAATTCAATATCAGCTTGATTAAACAAATCACCATCGCTTGCCCCCCAAGACGCTACAAATTGTGGGTTTTCAATATCATTAAAGTCAACAATGTCAGTAAAGCCGTTTCCTAGAAAGAAGCTTTTCATGTTGTCGAAATGACTTTCTCCACCATAAATGAATTGAGCCTCATAACCATTTTCTTTGAGCAGAGATGCAATAGTAAAGAAGTCCTTTTGCGATTTATCTAACTTAACAACTGCCCTAGAGGGCGTTGGAGTAAAGCCAGTTATAACTGCTTCAATACCTCTAACGGAGCGAGTGCCTGTTGCGTACAATCGTTTAAATGCCCAGCCTTTTTGATTTAATTTATCAATTTCAGGTGTTAGCGGGATTCCACCAAGAGATGATACATATTGGGCACCTAAGCTTTCTTCTAAGATTATTACCAAGTTTTTTGGTTGTCCCTTAAAGCTCGGAGAGCGTTTACTTAAAGTGGGTAAGTTATCGTTTTTGAAGCTGTCTAAAGGTTGTTTTGACTCCTGACGAACTAGCTCAATAACTCGATCATCTTCCATCTTGCCATACAACTTAGCTGCATTTTTTTCATCACCGAATTGATTAAGCGCATAAGCAACACTGTAGGTCGAATTTAATGTAAGTGAATTAACTAGTGGGTCAGTGGAAAAGTACACTAAGGCAGGATTGATTGGTCTGTGGCCTAATGTCCCTCGTGCAGATAAAGCAATTATTACAAAAAGCATCAAACAAGAAACCAGCCTACTTCCGATTGCTGCGTTATCTTCTTTTACTTTGTTAGAGACTACGTGATCAGTAAACTGCCATATTTTTTTAACAGGAAATAGCAATAGAGCAAACACTATCAATATTGTTATCAAATGACCATTCACCAGCATTTTAGACACTTCATCAGGATAAGCTAGATATTCAATAAATAGCCTGTTTGGTCTAAAGCCGTATTCATTGATAAATGCGGGAGTTGCTAATTCAAAAAACAATATGCCCATAAAGCAGATCAGAAACCAAATTCGCAAAACTAATGACCAATATTCTTGAAATCTAGTTTTTGACACCCAAGGGTGCAATAACGCCGGGATGGCGCATAAGTAACCTACGCTACTTAAGTCTATACGAAAGCCATTTGTGATTAGGCTCCATATACTATTTAAGCCATTAAATCTATCTAATTGCCAGATAGCCAACCCTGTTCGTACTAAGGTTAGGAATAGCATGACAGAAACAGAGAATAGTAGGAATGGTCTGATAAAGCTGTAGATAGAAGTAAACATCGCAATTCTTTTTAGTGAATAACACGATGTTTACTGTATTAGGTTAAACTTAAGAATTGCTTAATTAAAACTGATAATTAGACATTAATGTTGTTTTAAAGCAGGTCGTTGAGGTAGAAGTATGATCAAAACTACTATTACAAACAGTAGTGTCGCGGTAGCTGAATATCTACTCAATTCCAAACCACCGTGCGCAACAGGCTTGTCTAAAAAGTCACCAACAACCGCGCCTAAGGGACGAGTCAAAACAAATGCAAGCCAAAATAACATTGTTCTAGATACTTTAGTGAACATATATAGGGTTAATACAATTCCTAAGCCTGTACTGAAAATATATGCAGCTCCAATATAACCCAATCCAGCAGTATCAGCAGTCCAGTCTCCCAGTGCAGTCCCAAGTGTTTGAGAAAACATAATGGTTAACCAGTAAAACGATTCAGCTTTAGGGTTGTCAATAGAAGAAACACTGATACTTCCAATTGTTCTATACCAAATAGCCAATGTAATAATTAAGAGAGTAGCTAATAGAGTTGAACCTCCTAAATACCCAATTCCCAACGATCTATCGGCAAAATCAGCAAGTGTTGTCCCCACTGTCGTTGATGCAATAATAGTGATCCAATAAATAAACGGGCTAAATTTTGTAGATTTTACTTGCATAATAACAGCAGCAATAAAAAAGGACATAAAGATTACAGTTCCAACTAAATAGCCCAAATTCATTGACATTGAAACAGCATCACCACCTGTTTCACCTAACGTAGTCGCGAGTATTTTTATTATCCAAAACCCTATTGTTAATTGAGGTACTTTTATCAGAGCATCGTTAAATTGTTTGTTCATATAAAATTCCTCTATGTGAGTATGTCATTAAAAAAGAACTACCAACCAAATGCATATAGCAATCACTATACTCACTAATACTGCGGCAGACCCTAAATCTTTCGCTAAACCTGACAGTGGGTGTATTTCGAAACCAATACGGTCAACGACTGCCTCTATTGCAGTATTTACTATCTCGGTAAACATAATGAACAGTACCGCAATGATAAGTATGAGTTGCTCTTTCAGTGTAATATTGAACAAGAAAGTTACGGGGATCGACAATATGAGCAACAGTAACTCTTGTCTGAATGCGGCTTCATTCCTTAGGAGCCATTTGAACGCTCTAGTTGAATTTAATGTTGCGAGATAAACTCGATTAAAACCTTTAGGCTTGTTTTCACTATCAAACACGGATTAGTTTACTCCTTGAGAAATTGTTGGTGACTTTGCATTTGCTACGGAAACACCATTAGTACAATGATTAAAAGGGTTGTTTTTAGGTTGATAAACTTTTGACTTTACTTGCATTTCAGCAAGTAAAATATCGAATACGTTGTCATGAGATATAGGCTGTTCACTAATTTTATTTAAACAATCTAACTTGGCTTTGTGATGTAATTTATCCCCCCAATAAATCAATGGCACTTTTGTTTGTTCTTCTGGTGCAAATGCGTAAGGTAAACCATGTAAATACACGCCACTTTCGCCCAAAGATTCACCGTGATCAGAAACATAAATCATTGATGTTTTGATATTGTTCTCATTGCTCAATGCTGCAAGTTCTGTGATGATTTCTGACAAGACTAAATCAGTATAAGCAATAGTGTTGTTGTAGGTATTAACCAGTTCCTCTTGACTACAATTTTGGATATCACTACGTTGACAGTCAGGAGAAAATACTCGTTTATCTTTGGGGTAGCGTCGGTAGTAAGTTGGTCCATGAGAGCCGATCATATGAAGTACTATTAGTGTATTGTCGCTTTTCAATGAATGAAGTTTCTTTCTTAATTCGTCAACCAGAACTTCATCGAAACAGTACTCATCATCACATAATGGATTTTTACTATTAGTAGAAATCTGCTCCGTTTTTACCCTTGAGCAAACGCCTTTGCAGCTACCATTATTATTGCTGATCCAATACACTTCAGCTCCTGCCAAGTGAATTAAATCAACGGCATTTTGTTGTGCTACCGCCACTCTTTTCTCGTAGTTGTTTTTGTTTAACCTTGAAAACATACAAGGTACAGATACCGCGGTTGCTGTTCCACAGGAGGTAACATCTTTAAATGAAACAACGCCTAAGTCTTTAGTTAGGCTATTGGTCTGCTTTTCATAACCATTTAAAGAAAAATTTTGGGATCTTGCTGTTTCACCTAGCACTAAAACAGTAATACTTTTGTTACTATCATCATTTTTAATGGTTGGAGACGTGTCTAACAGGCTGAATTTTAACGGAGGATACAAATAGTTTTTTCGAACATATTTTACTGTTGAATCAATCAAGGCATATGGCGTTAGATAGCCCACTAAATCGCGATTATTTCGGCCAACAGATGCATAGTTTGAATAAAATACTATTGCAATTAGAAATATTACACCGACACTGCCGCTAAGTAATTTTATCCGTGCGAGCAATTCCCCGACAAAAGAACTATAGGTCAATTGAACGTTGGCAATAAGAAGTGAAGGTATTACTCCAAAAAATAGAAAGAACAATATTGCGGAGAAGTTAAAATAAGAAAATGCTTCAGCCGTATCCGTTTCAACTGTATTTTGGATCATGCCATAATCAAAAACTATACCGTATGTCACAGTGCTATAAAAAAGAACAGACGACAATAAAACCAATAAGATGAGTAGTGGTTTTGTTATCCATCGAAAGGATAAAAAGCATTGAACGAAAATAGACAATGCCAATAAAAAAACAGGGACAGACAGTAAGAAAAAAAGATTGTAAGATTCAAGGGCTGTAACCACTGTCGTTATTTTACTTAAAAATGGGAAATTCAAAACTAAAGTGATGTATACGCAGGTATAAATCACTAATTGATTAGTTGTGAGCTTAATTTGGTTTAAAAAATTGATAATTTTGTACACTTAACTTACCTTAGAAAGAATGTAATGCTTTTTCATAAAGACACCTCTTATGAGTATGGCTTTATGGTAATTTTGTTAACTTAAGATTTGCTTAGTTCAAACTGATAAATGGCAAAGTGTTGCTATTTTTTGCTTAGAAAGGCTTTGCTATTATTGAATTACGGTAGTTAGTTTTAGAAGTTAATTAGAAATGTAGTTTTTATCTTTTATTTGTAGGAAGGTTATGCCGATATTGCTTCTTAATGTTTCTCAATAGAACTTATAAGTAGTGTTGCGACTTCTTCTTCCTTGTGTTCTTGTAAAAGCATAATAGGAATATAGTCGTAATCAATTGCCAGCCAAATATGCGTCTTTCTAGTACTATTTTTTCTAATCCTGCTTAACTTGATGCAATTAAGTTCCCCAAGAGGTGTGTCAATAGTAACTCGTCCACCATTCAGGAAGTTAAATTCTTTGAAGCCACTTGTATCATAAACGGTGTAATGCAATTGTTTTACATTAGAAAACCCATCGTTTTTCAGTGCGTCAAGCCTTAACATTTCAAACACAAATAGTGGGTCTAACACGTCATCTTTTAAGGTTTGCTCACTAATATCGCCATTCATTTTAGCTATTAAAGTTTGGTTATTATGATCAAAATGGCCTTGTTGATCAAATGCAACTCTCTAACAAATTCACTTAACTTACTGATATTTAGGCAGACCAAGGGTGTTGATCTTATTTAGCGCCTTCACTTTGATCATCGCTTCAACCAGTTGGCGATTGTAATCACGCGCATTTA
>NZ_JACDWU010000339.1:0-4712 GCF_016464045.1 Pseudoalteromonas sp. bablab_jr011
AGAATAATCGTGACCAATTAGGTGAAAGGTTGATTTACCTAAATCAATACCTATGACTTTTGCAACTGACATGATGGTTTCCTCCTGTAATAGCCAACACTATGAGTTTAGCTAATGGGTGGGGCGTACCATCTAATTAACTTGTTAGTACCACGGTCAGCAACTAGTACACAATCGACTGTCAGTCAATATACGTGTATGAACAAAGGTAACTACCCCCTACCCTTCTCTTTATTTGCAAGCTCTAGAGCTTCTTTAATTGAATAACCTTGAGACTTAAACTTGTCTACTAACTCCCTGTCATCTGGATCTGTTGAGTAAACTAGTTGGGTTTCTTTATCTACAAAAAGCTTAACTATTTCCCTCGATTGCCCGTATCTCACTAAGATTTCTGAGTAATGGCCCTTATCAGTATGAACGCTTTTCATTAAATCATAGTCTTGATCTGTACCATCATACGCTTTTAACTCTTTGAGTTTATCAACGGCTTCCGGTTCCTGGGCCAACATAAACTTCCATGGACTATTGTTAACAATGGCCATCCCTGCTTGGCTTTGGTAAGCATCAAGTAAGCTCTGTGTGATACAAATGCCAGCTGCACGTGTTTTCCTGAATCGACGCCAACCAGTTTCAAGGAACTCCGCTAGATAATTGATTTTACCCGGCTTGCCTTTAAGGTATTCCCAAGCTTCATCGAGAATGAAAAGTTTTCTTTGTTTGTTGCCTGATAAAAACATTGCATGTTGAGCTGCGTTGATAAGGCTCATCAGAACACATTGTGATAAGTGAGGTTGCGAGGATAGTTCATCCATCTCACAAACGATTAATCGTGATTTGAAGTTTATTGGTGGGTATTTCTTACCAAAAAAGTCTCCAAAAATTCCGCCTTCACACCATGGTTTTAGTTGGCGCCCTATCCTCTTTATTTCAACATCTTGGTGCTTTTCACACAGCTCAGAAAAGTCTGTGATTGATGAATCTTTCCCTTTAAGGTTCCAAAGCTCAGTGAGTACTGTAAGCATCTCTGTAGATTGGTAGTCACTTAAATCTCCTGATTCTGACGCCATTGCTTTCAGCAAGGAATGAACCATGGCTGCTTGACCTTCTTTGCCATAAAAGTCATCAATATTTGCAAATGGATCAAGTGAAAACTTCATGTTCTCATTGAAGTCAATGAATTGAGCATTCTTATACTGGCTTGCTAAGTTTTCATATGATCGACCTTTGTCAATAACAAACACTTGAGCGCCGTCAGTATCGCTGTCCACATCAAGCCGGCTTTTAACACCAGAGCCTAGGTATGAAGTGATTAGCTTATTATTGAAAAATGACTTACCAGCTCCAGAGCGAGCGCAAATAAGTGCATTAAAGGAGCCGTCTGTTTCAAATATATCTAAACCGAATATTTGCCCAAAGCGCGTGACAAATTCTAGAATTGGCCGTGAGGTGTTTCCTTTCCAACTCGCGCTATGTGGTAATAAAAATACAGCCCCTTTTGCCGTCCATTCATCAAACCGGTCTGATAATTTTATATATTCATCATCAAGGCCAAGGGGTAAAGCGTTTAAGAAAGTGCTAGGTGCCAAAATTGTTTCTATGTTGAATTTATACTCTTTACGCTTGAAGAATGCCTGCAATTTCCTAGTCGCCGTGAATGTTTCTTTCTTACTTTCACCAAGGATTATTAAATTAAGGCTAATTTTACATAATCTGGAGTTTTTAAGTTCATCTTCGATTGCAAAGTAGTCTTGTGCCTGGTCTTTTAAGGTTGAAACCCACTCCAGCATTTTTCCTTTTGCTTGTTTTTTTAGCCATTTGTTACGGCGATCAAATTCTTCATTTGCCGAATGAATACTTGGTAACTGTACGTTAAGTGTCATTAAATATGGGTTCCAGGCAACCGTACGCTTGCCAAAACGCCAATCACCTAGCAGGTTTATAATATCACCGTAGTTCAAGTAATCGGGTGTTTGCTTGAGGGTCATGACTGAGGCAAATCCATTTGACTTCTCATCTAAAGATGAAAATTCTAGACCATATTCATCACGGTTAATTATTCCGCCCTGCTCTAATATTTGTGCACCAAGTGGGACAAGCTTGTTGATTTTTACTTTATCTCGCCAAAGCGCATTAGGTGAGTGATTGAAGAAAGTCTGCATTCTTGAAAGCCATTCTTCATCATTTAAAATCAATGGGGCTAAGCCTAACCCTTCGAATATTGAATATGTTCTATCTTTTATCTCTAGGAACTCTTTGAGCTCTTTATCGGAAGGGATAAAGTTTTTAACTGGGATTTTTACTGTGATCCAATGTTCAAAATCTCTTGGCCGGATACCTGATTTTTTATCAAGAGACTCTTTTCTTGCTTTAGAGTAATAATTAATTACTGATTCGCTCATTGCATCAGCAAGCTCACCGTCTTCACCACCAATCCGCTTCCCTCGTAGTTGCCTGTAACCATTTAGAAAGCTATCTATTCGTGGTAAAGCAGCTAGGCTTAGTTGAATTAATGTGTTGTGAGGAAACTCATCAGATAGAAAGCCTTCGTAGGCTGTTCTTATTTCGTTGTTTACCCCGTTAGTTGGTTGGCAGGCGATAACAAATCCAATGTAACCGCCTTCCATTAAGAACATTTGATATTCTTTAATATATTCCATTACACAGTTTAATTCTGCGGCTTTATTACCTCCGAGAAGCTTTTGTTGATCTTCAATGGTGCTTCGCCAAAGGGGGCCAGCAAAATTCTGCTGGGTTTCTTCGATATCAGGGTTCAATATCTTTTCGATAGCTTCTTGGATTTTATTTAGCATGCTATACACCTATTTTACTTATTAGCCTCAGGCTGAGGTCTAGAAATGCTCAACGGATCGATACCTTTGGCCATAGTTTCTTTTCTTTGGCTTGTTACTTTGCTTTTCTTTATTGTTTGAAATGGTAATACTCGACTTGGGCGCATTTGAGCTTGATGGCCTGTTACCCAGCGTCTTGGTTGTAATTCAACATAAACGAAGCCTGGAATATTCAAATCTCCAGACTTATCTTCCCAAGCAGCAACATAAATACGCATTGCTTTAGCTTCTTCTAGAACAGCGAGAGGCTCTGGCGCGATATCATTTGGAACGTAATTGAAAGTTCTTAAGTCATCTAACTCATCGTGTGATTGTTTCGAATATGACATTGTGTCATTGCTAGCGATACCAACAATGTTGGCTTTGTCATAATCCTGTGCGTTTTGTCTTCGCAAACTTCTTGGTTCATATACGTATGTGATGTCTTCCCCTTCACTATTAACGTAAATGACTTTTTGGTTTCCTTCTGAATTTGACTTTTTTTCACCTTCGTTTTTTGCATATTCTGAAGTCATCATGTGCTCAAGGTGGTCTTGATTGTTGGTTAACTCATAAACCTCCATCGGCCCTTTACAGAGACCAAGTTCCGGTTTACCTGCGCATGAAAATTCCTCTTCACCAATCGTAAATGCTGAACACCCAGAAAATAATGAGGCTATGGCTAGAATTGAGCTGATTTTAAAGATTTCTTTCATTGCTAGTTACTCCATCTCAAGCCATGCATCAAAATCGCTTGGTAGCCCATTAAAGGTTAAACCATCTTCACGAACTAGGAATGGGGTTCCTCTAGCCTCAAGCAATCCCATAACGATAGGTGCTTTTTGAACAGCCTTTGCATCGCAGTCTTCTCTCATTTCTGTTGCTAGTTTTGTCTTGTTCATAAGGTCGATGACAGCTTTAGATTTATCAACAGCGCAATTTAGGCGTTTGGACTCTAGTAAAGATTGGCTGCCCAGCATCGCTGTTAGTACAAAGTCAACATTGTACTTTTCTGGAGATTGCTGAATTTTATTGAACAGGGCGTGGCAGTATCCGCAATTAGGGTCAACGAATATTGTTGCTTGCTTGGGTATGTCTTGGTTACCAAATGATAGTGTTGCAAGCTCATCTAGTTTTACGCCCATTTTTTCAAGAGGGACACGGTGAGCATTTCTTGCTTCGCTCAATTCATCAATAGTTCGTCTAAACCATGTATCAATTAACTGCCCTTGAAATACAAAGCGGCCATTCTTAGATACAAAATATGTTTGTCCTGATTTAGTCTTAACCAGCATTAAGTTTTCAACAGGGAGTTCTTGAATACCTTCGATATCACCTTTTTGAGAAAGAGTTTGTTTTAATTCTTTCGGATTAATTGATTTCGCCATTGAAGATACGCTTAAAAGACTTACAGTTGCTAATAGACCAATAGCCGTAATTGTTTTCTTTAGTGACATTGTGACTTACTCTTTAAATTGACATACATGTCATTGTAATCTTGGCTATAGAGTGAAAAGGGGAGATTAATTACTGATTTTTACTTTTTTTCATGGATTTGGACAAAACAGAGTTTTACTAACTCGATGGTTGATATGCTTGTTTAATCAACAAATTAAGGTGAATTTAGGATACTCAAAGCTCTAAATACTTAGTTTTAGGCATGATAAAGCCTTAGGTTGGTAAAATACTGATCTAAGGTTAAGGTTGATATATACCAACCTTAACGAATAAAGTTTATCTTGCTTTGAACATTAGGCTTGCGCAATCTCACCCTTTCAAGGGCGAGTCAAGCAAGAGGTAACTAGTCTTTTTTCTGACTTAAAGCGCGTGAAGTTTTTACGGCTCTTTCACTTGGCGGTGTGTTTTGATTTTCAATGTACTGCT
>NZ_JACDWU010000340.1:0-329 GCF_016464045.1 Pseudoalteromonas sp. bablab_jr011
AGAGTCGGGTTTTTTGTTGCCTGTAGAAAAATAAAATACCCAACCAAGACCCCTACGACCTATATCTTTGTAAGCATCGTGTGGCATTGACCATGTGAAAGTAGGACATCCTACTGCGTAGCGCACCATGGCTCCTAATTAGAGAAACCCGTTGCAGCAATGCAGCGGGTTTTTTGCGTTCAGGGCTAATACCATTCCGCAAAAATACTTAATCATTTTGAGTGATTAAACCAGTCGCTACCTGCGTTAAAAATTTCTGATTTAGAACAACTAAATAACTAAATTTTTGCCTTGTTATCAACGCGGTTTTATTGCCTCAAAATAGATCA
>NZ_JACDWU010000341.1:0-321 GCF_016464045.1 Pseudoalteromonas sp. bablab_jr011
AAAAGCTGAAGCCGAACGTGTAGAACAAGCACGCATTGCAGCAGAGAAGGCACAAGCCGAACGTGTAGAACAAGAACGCATTGCAGCAGAAAAGGCTGAAGCTGAACGTGTAGAACAAGAACGCGTTGCAGCAGAAAAAGCTGAAGCCGAACGTGTAGAACAAGCACGCGTTGCAGCAGAAAAAGCTGAAGCCGAACGTGTAGAACAAGCACGCATTGCAGCAGAGAAGGCACAAGCCGAACGTGTAGAACAAGAACGCATTGCAGCAGAAAAGGCTGAAGCTGAACGTGTAGAACAAGAACGCGTTGCAGCAGAAAAAGC
>NZ_JACDWU010000004.1:0-1191 GCF_016464045.1 Pseudoalteromonas sp. bablab_jr011
CCTTATATGGACTCCTCCTATTGCACAATACCCTTCGTTAATTTTGTTAGACTGCGTACTTATATGCGGGCTCATAATGAGGAGCTACCTCGGCCCTATGATGTATTCGCGCCCTTGTGCCTCTTCTCCTACTCGGTGTTTTAACACACTAATCACTTTACAGGCTATCAAGGGTGGGTCTAACCGCTTAACGCAGGTTCTTGGTCAATACAGTTATTTCTGTTATCGAAGACTAAATGTTAATTTGCTAGTAGGCTTGGTTCATAACGCGTGCCCTTTTTCAGCATGGCATACGCCGTCCGAACTGTTTTATTTGCTAACGCAATGGCGGCGCACTTCACACCGCGTCTTTCAACTAATGCTTTGAGCCATTGCTCTTTTTTCGTTTTTGGCTCGCGATGCTTTAACTGACTGATGACCGCTCTGGCCCCCAGAAATAAGTGACTTCGTAATATCATCTCTCCGCGGTATTTGGCTATATGACCTATTCGCACTTTTCCACCACTTGAGTGCTGACGTGGGGTGACGCCAATATTGGCTGCTGCATTACGTCCGCTCGTAAAATGGGTTGTGTCACTTAAGCTAATTAATAAACCAACCGCGGTGATAGGCCCTACGCCCTCAAGAGCCAGTAAGCGTTCACATTGCTCATCTTGTTTTACTAAGCCTGTCAGTAACTCATTTAATGTTTCTTTTAATGTTGATTGGGCTTTAAATAATTCATAGCACTGCGCTATACACTGCCTTAAACCAGCGGTTAACCCATTATCGCTATCTTCTAAAATCTCAGGGATAGCCTGCCTAAACGCGCATTCTGATTGCTTGATTACAATTCCAAATTCAAGTAACAAGCCTCTGATTTGATTCGCCAACTGCCGTTTCTGCTTTTCAGCTAACGCACGCATTCGCTCTATCGACTGTAGGCTTTGCTGTGCTTGTGTCAGTGATTTACACGGGCGAACATTGGGTGAGAAAGAAGCCGCAGCTATTGCAATAACATCGTTTGCATCTGTTTTCTGGCCAATCCTAAATGCTTTGACAAATCGAGGGTCTAGAATCACGACTTCATGACCAACACTACGCGCCTTGCGTGCCCAATAATGAGCACCGCCACATGATTCCATAACAACTTTACAACGAGGAGACGTGGTGAGTATCGACAGTAGCTCTTTTCTGCTTACCGCTTTATTA
>NZ_JACDWU010000034.1:0-306 GCF_016464045.1 Pseudoalteromonas sp. bablab_jr011
ATTTGCAGGTGGAATGACTATTTTGTGAGTGGCGTCGCTTGGTTAAGCACGCAGCGAAAGCCTATGGCACGGTAGGCCTCGCCCAGTTCATCAGATTCTTGGCGTGTATACACGTTACTACCTCGGGGAGATTCTAAAAACATTCCGCCGCGCATTACTTTTTTTGTGCCTTTAGAGGGGCCCGTTGGGTTATGCTCAGGAGAGTGCCGATAGTAATCTTCAGCCCACCAATCATTAACCCATTCAATCATATTACCACTGAGATCATAAAACCCTAATGGGTTGGGAGGGTAAGTGCCGCTAATG
>NZ_JACDWU010000035.1:0-9852 GCF_016464045.1 Pseudoalteromonas sp. bablab_jr011
AATATTACCGCGGTTAACGAGGGCTTGATTATAGTGAGACCAGTTTGTGATTTTGCTCATTGTTGTTGCACGGGCTAGTAGGATATAGATGATCTGATCACAGGCTGGCAAGATAGTTCAAACTTTTAGGAAACAACGCCCTTGGTACCCTAATTAGCACGATTGCTTTGGTACTATTTGCTTTTTTTATTGGTGTAGAAATCCCCCGTACTATGCCGTTTATTTTTGCCTGGCTTTGCTTACTTACAGTGGGTGGCGCACGTATTGTTGTACGTGCGATGATTGGTAAATTAACAACAGCAAATAAAGAGTCGGTTATTATTTACGGTGCGGGTTCGTCGGGCCGCCAATTAGCTACAGCTTTAGGCGCTGGGCCTGAGTATTTTGTACGTGCATTTATAGACGACGACGAAACTAAGCAGGGCTCTATTATTCAAGGTATTCCTGTTATTGCCTTTAAAGATATTTACGACCTAATAAACAGAGGTAAAGTAAGCAAGGTTTTACTGGCAATGCCAAGTGAGAGCCGAGCGCGTCGTAAACAAATTTTAGCGCAACTTGAGCCGCTTTCTATTAAAGTGCTTTCTATTCCTGGTATGGCCGATGTAATTGAAGGTAAAGCTAAGCTTTCTGAGTTTAGAGATGTTGAAATAGAAGACCTATTAGGCCGCGATTGTGTGGCACCTAAAGCAAACTTATTGGCCGCTAATATTAAAAATAAAGTGGTTATGGTAACCGGTGCTGGTGGCTCAATAGGCTCAGAGCTTTGCCGCCAAATAGTAAAACAAAAACCAACAAAGCTTGTGTTGTTCGAGTTAAGTGAGTTTGGTTTATATTCAATAGAAAAAGAGTTAGCAGAGTATATAGTTAATAACCAACTTAATGTTGAGCTAATCCCAATTATGGGTTCTGTACAGCGCATTAACCGTATTGAAACAGTAATGATAGCGTTTGGTGTGCAAACTGTTTATCACGCCGCAGCCTACAAGCATGTACCTTTAGTTGAACACAATGTGGTTGAAGGTGTACGCAATAATGTTTTTGGTACTTATTACACGGCTAAAGCCGCTGTGAATGCCAAAGTTGAAACCTTTGTGCTTATATCTACCGACAAAGCAGTGCGCCCTACTAATGTAATGGGGGCTACAAAACGTATGGCAGAGCTGTGCCTGCAAGGCTTGGCTCAAAATAAAGGCAAAAACCATAACACACGATTCTGTATGGTAAGGTTTGGTAATGTTTTAGGCTCAAGTGGTTCGGTAGTACCATTATTCCGCAGGCAAATACGTGAAGGCGGCCCAATAACGTTAACTCATCAAGATATTACTCGCTTTTTTATGACCATTCCCGAGGCCGCACAACTGGTTATACAAGCGGGCGCAATGGGCAAAGGGGGCGATGTATTTGTACTTGATATGGGTGAGTCGGTAAAAATTATCGATTTAGCCACAAAAATGATTCGTTTATCTGGCTTTGAAGTAAAAGATAAAACCAACCCGCATGGTGATATAGAAATAGTGTGTACAGGCCTTCGCCCAGGTGAAAAGCTTTACGAAGAGTTGTTAATTGGTGACAATGTAGGCGAAACCTCGCATGAGCGCATTATGACCGCAAATGAAGTTATGCTGCCTCTAGCAGAGCTTAATGTATTTTTAGAGGCGCTTGATATCGCTTGTCATAACTTTGATCACGAAACTATAAGACAATTATTGTTAGACGCACCAACTGGCTTTAACCCGACCGATGGTATTTGTGACTTGGTTTGGAATGCTAAGCAAACAATAAGCCATAATATCAATGACTTTACAGAGCAAGGTAATGTGGTTAATTTAAAAAATTAACATTGGTAAAGCATAAGATTTAATAATTGATTTATGACACTCTGGTTTTAAATAAAGGATGAAAACTGAATGAAAATTGCAGTAGTCGGTACAGGGTATGTTGGCCTGTCGAACGCAATGTTATTAGCGCAACATAATAAGGTTGTTGCCTTAGATATTGATGAAAAAAAAGTTGCGTTATTAAAAGATAAAATATCGCCAATCGTCGATAAAGAAATTAGTGATTTTTTAAAAAATAAAACACTTAACTTTAACGCAACTACAGATAAAAACTCTGCGCTTTCAGGTGCAGAGTTTGTTGTGATTGCCACCCCAACAGATTACGACCCAGAGACTAATTATTTTAATACTAACTCTGTTGAGTCAGTGATTGCGGATGTTTTAGCAATCAACCCAACAGCGACTATGGTTATAAAGTCGACAGTACCTGTCGGGTATACAAAATCTGTAAAAGAAAAGTTTGGCACCAGTAATATTATTTTTTCGCCTGAATTTTTACGCGAGGGTAAAGCCCTTTACGATAATTTGCACCCGTCTCGTATTATTGTTGGTGAGCAAAGTGAACGCGCAAAGGTTTTTGCTAATTTGTTAGCGCAGGGTGCAGTTAAACAAGATATCGAGGTGTTGTTTACAGACTCTACTGAAGCTGAAGCAATTAAGCTATTCTCGAATACCTACCTAGCAATGCGTGTAGCTTACTTTAATGAGCTTGATAGCTATGCTGAAAGCCATGGTTTAGATGCTAAACAAATTATTCAAGGGGTAGGGTTAGACCCTCGTATCGGTAAACATTATAACAACCCGTCTTTCGGTTATGGTGGTTACTGTTTACCAAAAGACACCAAGCAGTTATTGGCAAATTACCAAGATGTGCCAAATAATATGATTGCTGCCATTGTTGATGCTAACACCACCCGTAAAGACTTTATTGCAAACTCAGTTATTAAGCGTAACCCTAAAGTAGTTGGTATTTATCGATTAGTGATGAAGTCAGGCTCTGATAACTTTAGAGCTTCGGCCATTCAGGGGGTAATGAAGCGTATAAAAGCGAAAGGAATAGATGTTGTAATTTATGAACCAACCCTTACTGATAAAGCATTTTTTAATTCTCGCGTTGTTAAGTCAATTGATGAGTTGAAGCAAATGTCAGATGTAATAATTTCTAACCGAATGGATAATGAGTTATTTGATGTAGCTGATAAAGTGTATACGCGCGATTTATTTGGCAACGATTAATAAAAAGTAAGTTAATAAATTTTAAAGTAAGTTTCCTACTTGCTTTAAGCAAAAAGGATTAGCATGAAGTATTTAGTTACAGGCGCAGCTGGCTTTATTGGTGCAGCTACAAGTCAAAAATTACTAGCGCAAGGTCATACTGTTGTTGGTGTTGATAATTTAAATGATTATTACGATGTAAATTTAAAACATGCCCGTCTAGCACAATTTGAACAACATGAAAACTTTACATTTATTAAGCTAGATATAGCCGACCGAGTTGAAATGACAGAGTTATTTACTAGCGAGAAGTTTGACCGTGTTATTCATTTGGCAGCACAAGCGGGAGTGCGTTACTCAATCGAAAACCCTAATGCTTATGCTGACTCAAATTTGGTTGGTCACTTGAATATACTTGAAGGATGCCGCCATAATAACGTACAGCACTTGGTATATGCTTCTTCTAGCTCAGTTTACGGCTTAAATGAAAAAACACCTTTTGAAACAACAGACAGTGTTGATCACCCTGTGTCTTTTTATGCTGCAACCAAAAAAGCAAATGAGCTAATGGCCCATAGCTACTCTCATTTATACAATTTACCTACCACAGGTTTGCGCTTTTTTACAGTATATGGCCCATGGGGTCGCCCGGATATGGCACCGTTTATTTTTACTAAAAAAATGCTCGATGGCGACACTATAGATATTAACAACAATGGCGATATGTGGCGTGACTTTACTTACATTGACGACATAGTTGAGGGTGTTGTTAGAGCCGCAGACGTTGTGCCTAAGCGAGATGAAAACTGGAAAGTTGAAACAGGTTCGCCTGCATCAAGCTCTGCGCCATTTAAGGTTTACAATATTGGTCATGGTAGCCCGATAAATCTAATGAAGTTTATTGAGGCGATTGAGTCTGAGTTAGATATTGAAGCTATAAAGAATTTCCGCGAAATGCAAGCGGGTGATGTTTATAAAACCTATGCCGATACGCAAGACTTATTTGCCGTAACAGGCTATAAGCCTGCGGTTGGGGTAGAACAAGGTGTAGCTGATTTAATCAGCTGGTATAAAGATTTTTATAACAAATAGTGGTTTTTGTATTGTGTGGTGTTTCAAACGCGCCAACAAAGCATGACGCTTATGGTTTGATGAAGGCGTGAAATTTATTTCACGCGATAATACCTATTAAATCTGACTTTTATGGGTAATAATTTTCCCATTTTATCCAGTGAAAATTAAAATAAAACCCATTCAGTTTGTATCTACTTTGGTACTGTTAGTTTGGTGTTATTGTAAATTAAATTATTAAATAAGGGACTAATTATGAAAGCTGTAATTCCTGTAGCGGGCCTTGGTACTCGCATGTTACCTATGACTAAAGCAATTCCTAAAGAAATGCTGCCATTAGTTGATAAACCGCTTATTCAATATATAGTAAATGAGTGCGTAGCTGCCGGTATTAAAGAGGTTGTACTGGTTACTCATAGCTCTAAAAATGCCATTGAAAACCATTTTGACACGAGTTTTGAGCTTGAAGCTACACTCGAAAAACGTGTAAAACGTACATTACTTGAAGAAGTGCGTTCTATTTGCCCTGAAGATGTAACCATTATGCATGTTCGCCAAGGCGAAGCTAAAGGACTTGGTCACGCTGTAATGTGTGCTAAACCAATTGTGGGTGATGATGACTTTGTAGTTGTATTACCTGATGTGATTTTAGACAGCTACACGGCAGACCAAAAAACCGAGAACATTGCAGCGATGATCAAGCGCTTTAATGAAGTTAAAGCAAGTCAAATTATGCTTGAGCCAGTACCGCAAGATAGCGTACATAAATACGGTATTGCTGATATTGGTGGAGTGCAAATTAAAGCGGGTGAAAGCGCTCCTATAAAAACCATGGTTGAAAAACCAAGCGCAGAAGATGCGCCTTCTAATCTTGCTGTTGTTGGTCGTTATGTATTGTCGAAAGCTATTTGGCCTTTACTCGCTAAAACACCCGCAGGCGCTGGCGGTGAAGTTCAGTTAACCGATGCGATCGACGAGCTAATGAAGCACGAAATTGTTGAGGCTTTTCACATGAGTGGCCGTGCACACGACTGTGGTGATAAATTGGGCTATTTAAAAGCTATTGTTGAATACAGCATGCGCGATGAAAAACTAGGTGCTGAATTCACTGACTTTGTAACGCAAATGGTTAACCCTACAGAAAGACACCTTAAAGCGGTTTAACAAAAAGATTTTAAATATAAGAAGTTAGACTTTAGTGGTTAGAAGTTAGTTAATAGCTTTTAACCACTTGCTTTATCCTCTCCCAAAATAAAATTTTGTTCAACGCAACTCGTCACTATTTAATTCGCACTATCTTCTTGTTTTTTGATTCTAATGTTATATTTACTTTAATTAAGGATTTTATAATTTTAACTCGGACTCACCTATGCCTAAATTTAATACCTTGTTTTTAAGCTGTGCTGCTGCATTAAGCTTGCCGGCTGCTGCAGAAGACATTAAAGCGTATCAATCATTCTCTGGTTACACAGGTTTAATAAACACCCCTAATGCAGAGGTGCAATTAAAAGGTACTGCCGATATTGGTTTTAACAATCAGTTAGATTTTCGTGGGCGGGAATATGTCGATGGCCATAACTTTATATTTTCAGCGGGGCTATTTAATGGCCTAGAAGTTAGCGGTCAAATAGCATCAAGTACAATGCACGATAATATGTATGCTAGCGAAGGGCGTGGGCAAATTCGCGATTTATCGTTCAATGCTAAGTATCAATTACCTTATATTCCAAAAAACTGGTTTAGTGTGGCTGTAGGCGCTAAAGATATAGGTGGTGCAGCCAATAACTACGAAACCTATTATGTGGTGGCATCAAAAGAGTTATGGGATTTTAGATTCAGTGCAGGTGTTGGCCGCAGTGACCGCCGCACAGGTGAAATGGACGGTGCGTTTGCGGGAATTGAGTGGCAACCACTTGAGTGGTTTAGTGTATTAACCGAGTACGATGCCGAAGCAGTAAATGCAGCTGCACGTATTACAGTACCTAAAAAGTGGCTTTACGATATTGGTGAGCTTACTTTTACCAGCCGCTTTTACAGCAGTACCGATTTTTCTGAAGAAAAAGACACCTATTGGGGTGTTAACTTTAGCCTACCGTTGTCTGATGAAGCTAAAAGTAATTACAAACCTGTTGAACCAGCGCCATACGTTGCACCGGTTAGCACTAAGCCAATGGCTAAAGTGAATGACCATGGTGTAGGGTTTATTCACACAGCCATGGCTCCAAAACTTGCAGAGCAACCTACGGCATTAACGCTTGCTAATATTAATAAAGCACCTAAAGAGCTGTCTAATGCAAATTTAGGTAACCAAGTTCAGCAATTAAAAGATGCTTTATTAAATGACGGCTTTGAAAATGTGGTAGTTGGTTTTAACACCAGTACAGTTTTTATTAATTTTGAGAACTCGGTATTTAACCGTAACAATGTAGACGCGATAGGTGTTGTACTTGGTCGCATTACAGAAAATGTTAGCATTGAAAACAAGCACTTTAGTGTTCAATTATCTAAGTCGGATTTACCACTAATCGCCATTCAGGGAAATATTGATAACTACCGTGCCTTTATAGAGCGTGGTATAAGCCCCGACTTAAATATTCAACATGGTCGAGCGAGTATCCCCGAGGGGGTTGTGTGGGCAGGTAAAGCACAAGCAAGCCCATACTTTAAGCCTCGTTTAACAGTAAGCCCAGTGCTTTCATCAACATACGCTACTGAGTTTGGTGTTTTTGATTACTCGGTAGGTGCACGTGCAACACTTGATATACCGCTTTGGAAAGGAGCGGGTATTAATGTGGCTGCGCAAACTATCATTGAAGAAAGCGATGACTTTGAAGACCGTAAAGTATTTGATAATTACAGCCTTGACGAAGGCATTGTAAATGCAAGTTTGTATCAAACCTTTGCGTTACCGTTTGGTTTTTATAACCAAACGCAAATTGGTTTTTATAAAGATTTTTTTGATTACAAAGCGATTATTAACGAAACAGCATGGCTCAGCCCTGAAGGTCGCCATAAAGTAAGTGCAAAATTAGGCTATTTTGATTTTGCTGATTACAGAGCGACTCGCGAGTATCAAACGCTTTCTTATCAATACAACTGGGTAGAACACGATATTACTTTACACGCCACCGGCGGTAATTATTTTTACGAAGACAGTGGCTATAAGCTAGAAAGCCGTTTTTGGTTTGGTGATAGCTACGTAGGTGTATATTATCAAGATACTGAATCGCAAAAAATAGGTGTCGCAATTAGCATTCCGCTTACTCCACGTAAAGACATGAATGTTACGCGTTATGGTCAGTTAAAAGGCCAAGCTGCGTGGCGTACTTCTGTTGGCACACGTATCGGTAATGATGTAAATACCCTAGTATTTAATGAAGCTTATGCGCCTACATCATCAATCACACTCGATAACACGGTGTTTAATAAAGGCCGCTTAAATGCAAGCTACATTTACAACAACCTAGCGCGCATGAAAGAAGCGTATGAGAGTTATAAATAACGACCTTTAGAAGCTAGATATTAGAAGTTAGTGGTTAGAGCCACTAGCTTCTAGTCTTTTATCAAAGCGTTGTTTTAGGCCCGTTAGCATTGCACCTAACTCTTTTGTTTCTTTGATCCAAAATTGTGCTTTATCTCGGTTTATATAGCCTATTTCTATACCAATATAAATTTGTGTTCTTGCTTCAGCAAGAGAAGCTCTCGCAATATCGATAAATCGACTTTTTTCTTTAAAACTTTCGCGACTAACCCCCTCTGCAATATTGCTAGGTACAGACAAACCTGAACGCGTTAACTGGTCTCGAAAGCCAAAATCTTTAATCTTAGTTGTTGATTTATAAATATCTGCACTTAACCGTGCCGAACGTTTCCATACATCTAAGTTTTCAAAATTCATAACAAATTCCTTGTGCTATTTTAATCTAGTTTCTAACCTCTAACCTCTAACCTCTAACCTCTAACCTCTAACCTCTAACCTCTAACCTCTAACCTCTAACCTCTAACCTCTAACCTCTAACCTCTAACTTCTAACTTCGAACCACTATTTCTATTTCTATTCCTATTCCTATTTCTTTTCCTAAAACCTGTTCGAGTTTTTTTGCTAATGTCTGTTTTGCTTGTTCATCGCCATGAACGATTTTAATTAAACGGGGTTTTTTACGCATACCGGTTACAAACTTAATTAATCCGGTTTGATCTGCGTGGGCGCTGTAGCCGCTAATTGTGTGTATTTGTGCGTTTATGGTTACTTTTTCGTTATTTATAAATACATAACCACCGCGTGGGCCATAGGTTTGAATATCGCGCCCAAGAGTTCCTTGTCCTTGGTAGCCTACAAAAATGACATCGGTTGTTTTGTCTGGTAAAAAGCGAGCAAGGTAATTCACAATTCGGCCACCGCTGCACATGCCACTTGCGGCAATAATAATGGCAGGCTGTTGTTTAGAATCTAAAAAGTTAATAAGTGCTTGATGCTCTTGGTGAGTGTCGATGGTATGTAACTGGCTAAAATCGAGCGGATGGCGGCCTTGGTTTATTCTTTTTTTAGCTTCGTCGTCCCACAGTTCTTTAAAGTGCAGGTACTCAGTCGTGAAATTTGCCGCCATGGGTGAATCTACAATAATTTGTAGTGTATGCCACATGGAGCGTTTACTCGCAGTATGAATAATCTGTTCAAGCTCGTATAGGAGCTCTTGCGTTCGGCCAATACTAAAGGCAGGTATAAGCACCACTCCGTTGTCGCTTACAGCTCGCTCAATAACCTTTTTAAGCATTGTTACTCGCTCTTTTCTGCCCTGATGGTTTTTATCGCCGTAGGTTGATTCAATAACGAGAGTATCAGCTTTATAAGGTGGCTTAGGAGTAGGTAACAGTGGTGTATAGGGGGCGCCTAAATCACCAGAAAAAACGACGCGATGTGTATTTGGTTTACTGCCAAGTTCAATTTCAATATAAGCGGAGCCTAAAATATGCCCAGCACGCTGTAAACGAAACTTTGTTTTTAGCTGTAAGTCATCGAGAACATGCCACTGATTAAAATCAATCGCAATAATTTGTCGTTTAAGTAATTTAAGGCAAGTGCGGATCATGCTTTCATCACGGGTGACGCCTACTTTTAAAGCATCTTCAATCACCATAGGCAGGAGTTTTGCACTTGCTAAAGAGGTATAAATAGGCCCTCTGAAACCTGCTGCGAGTAGGTATGGAATACGACCAACGTGATCAATGTGGCAATGGGTAACAAGAAGCCCTTTTAATGTTGAAATATCAAATTCGATATTAAGATCGTGTTTGCTTTCTTCTCCCTGAAACAAACCACAATCAACAAGTAAAGAAGCCGAGTCGTTTATGAATAGCTGGTGGCATGAGCCAGTTACGCCGTTCACCGCTCCATGGTGTTTTATATGCATAATATACCTTCGGTATTAATGGGGTAGTTTTCAGCATAGAGGTTATTGGTTGTTAGAGCAACGAGCAACGAGGCGCGGGATGCGAGCTATACCGTGAAGGTTGTTTGATATTGCTGAATGGGTTTGCTTTTTCGGCGTTAAAACGCCTCCCACATGTGAGGTGTGTGTCACTTGTAGGAGATGTATGGACTCCTCCCCTAAATAGGGTAAGTACGGTATAAAGAAATTGCAAAACCACTTTTACCAATAAGGAATCCATACATGTCAAAATTTAACTTAATTTGTATCGACTTGGCAAAAAATGTTTTTCAAGT
>NZ_JACDWU010000036.1:0-283 GCF_016464045.1 Pseudoalteromonas sp. bablab_jr011
TAAAGGAAAAAACATTGAGACTCTAAATTTGTTTGTCTTACTACCTAAGTAGCTCGACTGTTAGAACTCAATCTGTACGAGTGCCCACACAGATGATTGCTTTATATTGTTAAAGAACGTTTCGAGTTGCTTTCGCGTCTCAAGGGATGCGTATAATACATCCTTAATTTTTCGAGTCAACACTTAATTTTAAACTTTCTTTCGAAGACTTAAAACCGAAGTTTTACTTAACTCTCTGCTACGTTGTTCAGCGTCTTTCGTTGCTGCCCGCCGTGTCAGTGGA
>NZ_JACDWU010000037.1:0-208 GCF_016464045.1 Pseudoalteromonas sp. bablab_jr011
TAAAGGAAAAAACATTGAGACTCTAAATTTGTTTGTCTTACTACCTAAGTAGCTCGACTGTTAGAACTCAATCTGTACGAGTGCCCACACAGATGATTGCTTTATATTGTTAAAGAACGTTTCGAGTTGCTTTCGCGTCTCGAGGGATGCGTATAATACATCCTTAATTTTTCGAGTCAACACTTAATTTTAAACTTTCTTTCGAAGA
>NZ_JACDWU010000038.1:0-218 GCF_016464045.1 Pseudoalteromonas sp. bablab_jr011
GCTTATTACTAAGTGGCTGCGATATCGAAAATAACATAGATAAGCTCACTGGAGAGCAAGACAAGCAAGTACATGCTCTTATTGAGCGCACTAAAGCCCACATGGTGTTTGTTGAAGGCGGGAGCTTTATGATGGGAGATGGTGGAGGACCAACCAACTTACCTTGGACAATAGCGACTGACAACAAACCCGCCCATAAAGTCACCCTAACCAGCTAC
>NZ_JACDWU010000039.1:0-524 GCF_016464045.1 Pseudoalteromonas sp. bablab_jr011
GTTTCCAGTTGGAAGTTTTTTAAAAGCTTCTTGGCTTTTTAATGAGTGTTTAGGGTGTTTCGAACGGCTTGTGATCCAACTAAAGCCAAGCTGCTTGAGTATTTTATAAGTATGATTTAAGTGATAATGAACACCAAATTCGGTGCTAATGTAATGCACAATGTCTTCACCGGTAAGCCGGCCGCCTTGAAGTTCTGTGTTCGTGCGTTTTATAAATTCAGACAGTTGCTCAAGTTGTGACTGTTGCAATCTAGATGGACGCCCTTGTATAGGCTTATTGTCTAAGCCATACAGCCCCTGTTCTAGGTAACTTGAAACCCATTTATTAACACTACTTCGTGCTATGTTAAGACGTTTTGCAATATCAGTTCTGCTATTCCCCTCATAAAATAATGACACTGCGAGTAATCGTATGCGTTTTCGTGCGTTTGGTTCTTTTCGCGAAAGCGCTAAAAGCTGTTCAGCTATGTTTTGGTTCAATGTTATTAACCGGTGATTTTATATAGCCTATATTAGATCAGATA
>NZ_JACDWU010000040.1:0-537 GCF_016464045.1 Pseudoalteromonas sp. bablab_jr011
CCATTCCGCTTAAATATCTGATCTAATATAGGCTATATAAAATCACCGGTTAATAACATTGAACCAAAACATAGCTGAACAGCTTTTAGCGCTTTCGCAAAAGAACCAAACGCACGAAAACGCATACGATTACTCGCAGTGCCATTATTTTATGAGGGGAATAGCAGAACTGATATTGCAAAACGTCTTAACATAGCACGAAGTAGTGTTAATAAATGGGTTTCTAGTTACCTAGAACTGGGGCTGTATGGCTTAGAGAATAAGCCTATACAAGGGCGTCCATCTAGATTACAACAGTCATAACTTGAGCAACTGTCTGAATTTATAAAACGCACGAACACAGAATTTCAAGGTGGCCGGCTTACCGGTGAAGACATTGTGCATTACATTAGCACTGAATTTGGTGTTCATTATCACTTAAATCATACTTATAAAATACTCAAGCAGCTTGGCTTTAGTTGGATCACAAGCCGTTCGAAACACCCTAAACACTCATTAAAAAGCCAAGAAGCTTTTAAAAAACTTCCAACTGGAAAC
>NZ_JACDWU010000005.1:0-7175 GCF_016464045.1 Pseudoalteromonas sp. bablab_jr011
GTCGCTACCTGCGTTAAAAATTTCTGATTTACGACTGCATGGATGCAGGAGGTAGAGCAATGCAGGAGCAATTGCCGAGAACAACTAAATAACTAAATTTTTGCCTTGTTATCAACGCGGTTTTATTGCCTCAAAATAGATCACTAAATTAAGCACAATGGTATAAAGCGGAGATAATGCCCTGCAGCTAGATCAACGGACTCTGTTTCTACCGTGTTTATCGGGGTATTAGTACAGGCATATACATCAAAGTCGCCGGTGACATCTGATTCGTAATGTGTATACACACCGTAAACCTGGCTTGTTGAGGTCAGTTCTGGTGCTATTTCGCTATAAAAACGTTGCCATAAATGCCCTATTTGAGCGCCCTCGCCACTCATTTCATTCGCGTTACACGTGCGCACTTTAAAACCTGAAAGTGATTTTATTTCGCTAACGTTTATTGAGGTAATGTGCTGTTCCATCGCTTGAATCCATTTTTAATTGCTCCCGATAAAATACCAGACGATGACCTAATTAGCCTCTTTTTTTATAAAGGTTATTTAAAAAGGTATTTTTATCATTGCCCCTTTTATGAACAAAAAACAGTCATAGCATCGAGTTCATCATCAGGTTAAGATGGATTAAAACTATAACGAAATCAGCAGGTGTTTAATGAATAAAATCAATGCGCTTATCTACTTTTTAGCATTCAGTAGTGGCTTTTGTATAATGGGGATTGAATTACTCGGTGGGCGAATTTTAGCCCCATTTTTTGGTAGTAGTGTGCATATTTGGGGCAGTATTATTACTGTGTTTATGTTGAGCTTATCAATTGGTTATTTGCTTGGCGGTAAACTTTCTACTCGCAACCCTACATTAACCAAATATGGCGCTATCTTTTTTATTGCCAGTATTATGGTGATACCAATTGTTATGTTTGCTGAGCCAATTATGGCTTTTATTTTCAGCCATATCGAAGACAGTCGTTACGGTTCTCTGCTTGCCTCAATGGCATTGTTTTTCATTCCAACTATTATTTTAGGCATGATCTCGCCATATTCGGTGCGGTTATTGGTTACCGATCATGAAAAAAGTGGACAAGTGGCTGGCGGGTTATATTTTGTGAGTACATTAGGCAGTGCGCTGGGCACTATTATCACTTCGTTTTATATGGTGCTGGCATTTGATGTTAATGACATTATTAAAACATTTGCTGCTGTACTCGGTGCTTTGGGATTACTTGCTATTGTTGTGAGTCAGCTTTCGGTTAAGGAGCGTGCTGTATGCTTAGAGTCTTAATATGGTTAGTGTTAATCATGCCATTCATTGCACAAAGCAAGGTAATACACAAAGAACGCTCTTTGTATCGCAACATTTTGGTTGAGAAAAATGCTGACTTACTGTGTTTAAAATTTAATGAAAAAACCCGTAAAAGTACGCAAAGTTGTATGTACCAAAGTGACCCTAAAAAGTTAGTGTTTAATTACACTAAAATGACCTTCGCAAGTTTATTATTTATTGATAATCCAAAGAATGTGCTCATTATTGGATTGGGGGGTGGCACACTTTCTAACACCATTCATGAACTCTACCCCAATGCACATATAGAAAATGTAGAAATTGACCCTGCGGTGATTAAAGTTGCACGCGATTATTTTGATTTTGTTGAAACCGACAGCGTGACATCAAAAGTGCAAGATGGACGCATTTTTATAAAACGTGCGGCATTAAAAAAGCAAAAGTACGACTGGATTATTCTCGATGCCTTTAACGGCGACTACATTCCTGAGCACTTACTTACAAAAGAGTTTTTTGCTGAAGTAAAAAGTGTTCTGACCAACAATGGCGTTGTTGCCGCAAACACCTTTTCATCAAGTAAGCTTTATCAGCACGAGTCTGCAACCTATTTTGATGTCTTTGGTGATTTTGTAAATGTAGTGACAGATAAAAATTCTAACCGGATAATTTTAGCGGGTTTTCATGCCATGCCCACAGAGCAACAAATTGCTGAGCGGGTAAAGCGTTTAACGCCAAAATTAGCCCCTTATGATGTCGATATGCAGTTGCTTAGTGAGCACTTGTTTTATACTAAAGGCAACCAAGACTGGCCAAAAGGCACCAAGGTCTTAACGGATCAATATTCACCAGCAAACTTGTTAAATTATCAATGATCAAACTCATTTTCTCTCTATTTCTTTTTGTTAGCTCTGCTGTAATAGCAGAGCAACCTGCATCGACAACAGTTTCACCTAGCCAGCAACAACTCGCAGCGTTACTCAGTCAAAATAAAGGAAAAGTGGTGCTATTAGATTTTTGGGCGTCGTGGTGCAGCCCTTGTCGTCGCTCGTTTCCTTGGCTTATTGAAATGCAAAATACGTATCGTGAACAAGGATTGACGATTATTGCGGTTAACATTGATGTAGAGCGCGCAGATGCTGAGAAGTTTTTAACTGATTTTGCGGTTAATTTTAATATCATTTATGACCCCGATGCTGTCATAGGCAGGCAATATCAACTCAAAGGGATGCCCAGCAGCTTTTTAATTGATAAAGAAGGGATAGTCCGCTACCAACATACGGGCTTTGTAATTGATAAGTTAGACCAATATGAGCAGCATATTAAAACGTTAATCGCACCTTTGTGAACTGACAGGTTATTATTTTCGTTGTTTCGGTTTTTTCGATTAGTTCTATCTGTTTTATAAAATGCATTAATATTTACTTAGCATGCTAACTACATTAAAATAGTTAGCATGCTAAGTAAATGGAGTGCATTATGTCCTCTTCTATCCCCTTTCATGAAACCCTTGATCTAACCTTGTGCGGAAGCATGGGGCGTGTACATCGTTTATGCCGCGATGCCGTTACATTTGCGGTTGAGCCTTTAGGTTTAACGCAATCGCGCTGGACGGTAATGATTCATTTATTTCACTTGAATCAAGGCTGCACACAGCAGCAATTGGCGAGTAGTTTAGGTATTGAAATGCCGTCACTAACACGCACAATTAAGCAGCTTGAGCAGCAAGAGATTATTGTACGCAAGTCAGATACCGAGGATAAACGCAGTAAACGCCTTTATTTCACCGAACAAGGTCTACAATTATTAGACACCTTGCGCGTTATTATTGCTGATGTGAAACAACACTTGTATGCAAATTTAACCACTGAGCAGCTCGATACCATGGCGCATGGTCTTGTGCAAATGGAAATAAACGCGCGCCAGTGCATTAAGCAATATTCAGGAGATAAGTAAGTTTATGACACCGGATCAAAAATTTGCCCGTTATGTAAAAATCTCCTTAGCGGGTTTTATTGTTTTATTTCTTTATTTTGTGGTTGCTGATTTATTCATGCCTGTAACTCCGCAGGCACGCGTGTATCACCCTGTTGTACAGGTAACGCCACAAGTCAGTGGGCGTGTAACGGATGTGTTCGTAACCAATAACCAGTCGGTTGTGAAGCAACAACCATTATTTCATATTAATGATGAGCCTTTTAAGCTTGCCGTACAGCAAGCCGAACTTGCTTACGATGATGCAAAGTTGCAAAACCAACGCTTAGATAGCAGCGTTAAAGCGATTGAAGCACAATTAGCAGCGGCAGAGGCCAAGTTACATGAGCAAACCTTGTTGTTTGAACGCGGCGAATCACTCCTTAAAAAGCGCTCTATATCAGAGCAGGAATACGAAACGATAAATGCGAATTATCAGTCGAGTAAAGCGAATGTGGCAGCGATTGAAGCGCAACTGAGCGAAGCTAAATTAGCGCGTGGTAAAATGGGCGATGACAACCTAGCGCTTCGTCACGCCTTGAATCAACTAGAGCAAGCAAAGCTTAATTTGTCTTATACAAGTGTTACAGCAGAGACCGATGGTAAAGTGGCGAACTTGCAAGTTACGCCAGGCACTTATGCGAATAAAGGCCAGCCATTAATGGCGGTTGTGGCTAATAAAGCGGATCTTGTCGCTGATTTTCGCGAAAAATCACTCGTTCATGTGAAGGTTGGTAGCCGTGCAAAAGTCAGTTTTGATGCCCTACCCGGCAAAGTTTTCAATGCAAAAATTATCAGCTTTGAGGCCGGTGTGAGTGATGGTCAACTTAATGCTAATGGCTTATTAAGTGCCACTGAAAGTAGCAATCGCTGGGTACGTGATGCACAGCGTCAGCGTATTCATCTGCAATTAGAGCAACACGACATGCTGGCTAAGTTTCCAAGTGGCGCACGAGCAACGGTGCAACTATTGCCTGAGTCAAGCATCGGTAGCTGGTTTGCGGGCATGCAAATCCGTTTGATCAGTGTTTTGCACTTTATATATTAAGGTTAAGTAAGTTATGTCAACACTGCAACTCGATGGGAATGGTTTGCGTCAAGCATTGCGTATTGCTACGGGCTCAGCATTAGGGTTTGCGCTTGCAAAGTTGATGAATTGGCCAAATGGGATCTTTTTTACTGTGTATCCTATGTTGTTGCTTGGCCTAGTACCTGTACTTAATATGCATATTATTCGTCAGTTTTATGCGGGTGCAGTATTCAGTGCATTGTTTGTACTTGTCGTTCAAGGTTTGCTTGCACATTTGCCTGTGGTCATGACGATGGTAAGTTTTTTGGCATTTGCTTTTTTGTTTTACCAAATGAGTCGTGGTGCTAACTTTTTATTTGGTGCAACAACGGTAGTCAGCCTCTCGATTCAATTGCACTTTTCAACCTACACAGGGGCAGGAATCAGTATTTATCCGTTGATCATCAGCAATGCAGTCGCTGTTATTGTAACCGTTGTTTTTTCGGTACTGATGCATGGAATTTTTCCTGATGTTTCACCCCGTCAAGCTCGCGTAATGCCTGAAAAAGCCAAAGAAAGTGTTCGGCATGAAGTCTTGTTATGTTCAACTGTCGCGACTCTTTCTTTTATTGTTTTTCAGGTATTTGATTTACAAGACTCTATTTCTGCACAGGCGGCGTCGGTATTGATTTTGTTTTCTTTATGCTGGAAAGCGGCGGGAATGGCTGCATGGCAGCGTGCTATTGGTACATTAATTGGCTGCAATTTAGCACTTGTGGCGCAGTTATTTTTATACAATCACACTGATATATTAATTTTTCCTGCACTGATTTTATGGATTTTGACCTTTATATTTAGTCGCTATCATATTTTATCTGGCGGCATTCCAGGGGTTGGTTTTGGTATTATTACGACCTTTGGCATCTTGTTTGGCCAGTCATTAGGGCCGGGTCAAGATCTGGTGTATAGCGCTTTATATCGCTTTTCATCGGTGTCGGTTGCAATACTTTTAAGCTTGTGTGCTGTCTATATTATGCATCACATACTCAATCGATTTGAAATGACACGCCACCATACATTTGATTAGTGCATGCGGGCCTGGTGACAAAAAAGGGAGTTAATCAGAACTCCCTTTTTTATTATTATTTGTTTCGAAGATGGTTGGCAGCGACTTTAATAACTCATCTTGCTTAGCCATACTCATACTCTCTACACAGGTTTTTGATGCAACATCGGCAACCCATGCCCCCCATTGTGAACTACCGGGTTCTTCTCCTGGGGTTGCCCACCATCTGGCTTTATAGAGTATCTCGTTATAACAGGTTTCACTTCCTTGCGGATAAGCGCTTCCGGCTTGCCAAGAATCAACGGCAAAGCTGGTCATAGGCAAAACTGACAGCGTTATCATAGCAACGCCGATTAAGCATTTTTTTTGGCCCATTTGCGGCTCCTTTCAAAAGTGAGATAGTATGATTATTATAGTCTTGGTAGGATTAACCATCAATTAACTTTGTTAACAAGTTACACTTCTTTACAGTTATGCTTATTATTGACACTATTGGGTGGTGATAAGGTTATAGGTTTATATTTTTTCTTAATGCTTTTGTTTGGCCTCTCTTCGTTTTGCTATCCATGCGCTTACGTTGTGAATTTCTTGATGGCTTGGTTGCACGACGCTTTTTTTGAACCTGTGTTGCACTGATAATTAACTCTTTCAAACGATTGAGTGCTTCTTCTTTATTCAGTTCTTGTGTACGATGACTTTGCGATTTAATGACAATAACTCCCTCTTTGGTTAACCGAGAGTCATTTAAATTGAGTAATCTTTGTTTGTAAAAGTCAGGAAGCTTTGAACGCTTTATATCAAAGCGTAGATGAATTGCACTGGCCACTTTATTTACATTTTGTCCGCCTGCACCCTGAGAGCGGATTGCACTAAAGTCGAGCTCCCATTCATCAATTGTTACAGTATTAGAAATAATTAACATTAGGTTCAGTTAGTTGTGCTAAAAACTGTATTGTAACACTTGTAATTAGCTGATCATAATAACTCGCTAAGCAAGTCGGTTGTTATAAACTGGAAAAGAAAGGAAATCATGATGAAAGCACTAATTATTTCAATGAGTTTACTCGCGATGAGTTTTTCTAGCTTCGCACAAGATATTACCGAAAACCAACTACAAAGTTATATTAAAGCACTCCCCGCAGTTGTGAACTGGTCAAAAAATCAACCTGAGCTTGAAAGTGTAGACCTGGGTAACATGCTGGGTAGCACAGACGGGGTAGATACTTCTGTGGTAATGAGCGCACTGGGTCACATTAAAGAGCATGAGCTTTACACTGAATTTGCCGCCTTAACTCAGCAGTATGGCTTTACGCCAGAGCAGCTTGTTACTGTGGGTTCTGAAGTTTCTATGGCCTATCTTGAAAATGTGAAGGCAACACTGTCACCAGAAAACCAAGCGCGAGTTAATCAAGCAATGAGTGGCTTACAAAGTTTAACTGCGTCTTCTGCAAGTTCTGGAACACGTTCAATGACCGGTGCCTTAGAGGGCGTTAAAGAAGCGAGTAATGCCCCCGTTGATGTTAGCGAAAACAACGTTAACTTGGTTAAAGAATATATGCCGCAATTAAAGCAGTTATTTGCGCTGCTGCAATAGTGTTAAATGCAATGCGAGAAAGCGGCTTATTGAGCCGCTTTTTTATTTTCGGCCCTAAACCACCTACTTCAGTAGGTGGTTATCATCATTTAGGCTTTGCCTGAAAAAATACCCATGTTAATTCCTTACTTGATTTTTAGCGAAGTCATATAAGGAAAAAACATGAGTAGATACGAGAAAGCATCGCATGTGTATTGGCGATGTCAATATCATATAGTCTGGACACCAAAGTATAGGTTCAGAATATTGAAGAA